>JBPCIP010000098.1:0-56907 GCA_051006195.1 Pyrinomonadaceae bacterium | reverse complement strand
TCTCTAATCAGCAGCGAGGCTGCGCCTCGCACGGCGGCACAGCCGCACTGAGAGGGGAACACATTCACGGATAAGGCACAGCCTTTCCGCACATCAGGCGGCAGAGCCGCAATTACTCGCCGACTTTTGCAAGAGGTCTACTGAGCGGAATCTTTATTCAAAAGGTAATCGGCGTGCCGAGCTTTTACGTCTGCCGCTTTTGTGTTGGGCCGGGTGGCTTTGCGGGAAAGTTGAGTTGGTCATACGCAGTTCGCGTTTCTTGAGCGGTTCGCCCGACGCTCCTGCTTCCGCCTTGAGTTCATCATCAGGCACTCGCGTTCTGGTGCCGCTTGCCTGTCTCTCTCCTTAAGTTGTAATCTTTAACAAAATTCCCCCGGCTGTCTTGACTGAACTCCTCCCGTTTCCCCCTTGAACTTTCCCCGGAGAATTTGCGGCTCACATGTTCGTATCGTGATGGCTGCTTCAAATTTAGTTTTGTGTAATTGGAACGCTGCGGGGAAACTCCAGCGCTGAAGGGATAAAAAGATGAAGAAGATAATTTTCGCATTACTGTGCATCACTATATGCGCGCCGCTGGCATTGGCCGACACGATCTTCCTGCGGGATGGCCGCACGGTGCGCGGCACGGTGCTCGGCTTTATCGGCGGGCGCTTCGCCGTGCGCGTCACAACTCCCGCAGGCGGTGCAACCCCGACGGGCGGGCAGACGAGCGGCGGCGGTACGGCTGGCAATCAGGGCGAGGTTCAGTTCTTCAGGCCTAACCAAATTGATCGGATCGAGATCGAAGGCCGTTCGCTCGACGAAGCGCGCTTCGCGACCCGCAATGTCGAAGTCGGCCTCGCGGCCAACTGGATCGATAGCGGCGTGGATTTGCGACGCGGCGAGCGCGTGCAGGTCAACGCCTCCGGCACTATCGTCGCGGGACGCTCGCGCATCACGCCGGGCGGTTTGCGCTCGATTGACCCGACCGCGCCGCTCCCACGCGCCTCCGAAGGCGTACTCATCGGAGCCATCGGCAATGACCCGGATACGCCGATTATCGAACTCGGTCTGGGACGCGAGTTCGTCGCGGATCGAGACGGACGCCTCTATCTGACGGCCAATCGCGGCACCTACACCGACGCGCGCGGCGCGTTCACAGTGCAGGTGCGAACCGAACGCAATCTCACCCCGCGCCGCCGCGATAACAACAATACGGCCTCGCGCGATGATGACCGCAACGATGCTGCTGATGACGATGATGTGTTCGGCGTCGGTCGCACCAATCCCGCTCCGGTGCGTTCGCGCACGCCCAATGATAATCGCAGCACGAACGATCCTAACCGCGACCGTGATTCTAATCGCGATCCTGGCCGTGACCGCGACAGCGCGCCGCGCGAGGTGAGCATCGACGTGCCCGGCAATTCGCGGGGCACGGACACCGGCATTGACTTGCGCAACGGCGATCAGGTGACTTTAACCGCCACCGGAACAATCGTCGCAGGACGCCGCGCAGGACAAGTTTCGCCCGACGGCGGGCGCGTCGGCATCGGCTCCCTCGTCGGAGGTTATCCGTTGCCGAATGCGGGCGTCGGCGCGCTCATCGGTTACATCCGCCTGAGCAACGGGCAGGCCGTCGGGCCGTTTTTAGTCGGCAGCCAGCAGACGATCACCGCGCAAGCCGACGGCAAATTGATCCTGCTTATCAACGATGATAACTACGGTGACAACAGCGGCAACTTCGCCGTCAGAATCAGGGTCAACTGAGACTAGGGATGAGGGCGGAGGGATAAAGGATGAAATAAGGGATGAGGGCGGAGGGATGAGGGATGAATAAGAAAAATACTCAAGAAACTTAAGCATTCCTTTTCATCCCTCATCCCTCATCCCTCATCCCTGTTTTTCGTTGCGCGAAGAATCGGATCGATGGTCGGGGCGAAGGGCGGGGCATAGACGAGATCGAAGCGATTGATCTCTTCGAGTTTGAGATTGGCGTGAAGCGCGGCGGCGTAAACGTCAATGCGCTGTGCGACGCCTTCACGCCCGACCATCTGCGCGCCCAGGAGTCGCCCCCCTCGGTCATGGATGATGCGGGTCAGAATTTTCGCGCCGCCCGGATAGTAACCGGCGCGTGAGGAGGTTTCATCTTCGAGAATTGAGGCGTCGAAGCCTTCTGCTTGCGCTTCTTCCAGAGATAAGCCCGTGCGCGCCACTTCGAGATCGAATATTTTGACAGCGTTCGTGCCGACGACGCCCGCGAAACGCGCTTCGGGAGTTGTGCCCGCCGCGTTCGCGCCAGCCGTCCAACCCTGCCGCACGGCGGGCTGCGCGAGAGGCATCCAGACGCGACGCCCGGAGACGAGATGCAGCGTTTCGCAGCAATCGCCCGCCGCAAAAACATTGCCCGCGCTCGTGCGTTGCCCTGCATCGACGACAATCGCGCCGCTCACGCCGATCTCCAATCCGGCGGCTTTCGCGATCTCCACGGCGGGACGAACGCCGACACCGATCACCACTAACTGTGCCGCGAACTCGCGCCCCCCTTGCGTGACGACGCGCTCGATTCGTCCGTCGTGGCCTGCGAAGGCGATGACTTTCTCCCCCAAGATAACTTCCACACCGCCGCCGCGTAGTTCATCAATTACCCGATCACGCAGACGCCCTTCTATTGTGCTCATCACTTTGTCAGATGCTTCGATGAGCGTCGTCGTCAGTCCGCGCGAGCGCAACGCTTCGGCCATCTCAAGGCCGATATAACCCGCGCCGACGATGACCGCCGCGCGCGGGCGCTCAGTGTCGATGACATGCATCAGTCGTCTCCCGTCGCTCATCTGGCGCACGACGAAGACGCCTGCGAGGTCGTGTCCGGGAAGCGGCGGGCAGACGGCCAACGCGCCGGTTGCTAAGACGAGATTAGTAAATCCGAAGTCGCGCATTTCTCCACCCTCCCTGACGCGGACGATTGAACGCGCCGGCAAGATTTCCAATGCTTCCGCGTGCAGATGTAGCTTGATGTTGTGTTGCTCGCGAAAATATTCCGGTGAGTGGACAAAGAGTTGATCCAGCGACGGGATGAGACCGGAGATGACGTAAGGCAGTCCGCACGCGCCGTAGGAAATGTCCCCGGTTTTTTCGAGCACGGTGATGTCGAGCGAGGGAGATAGGCGGCGTGCCTGCATCGCCGCCGCAAGTCCCGCCGCCACGCCGCCCACGATCAGGAGATATGTTTTACTCAAACGTTTGACCGCCTTCGTGCGTGTGAAATGGCAAGAGCGGGGAAAGCTTACTTTAAGGGAGGCCGAAAAGTTAAAGGAAAAGTTGACAGGATAATGCGGCCACAAGTCATGGCTTCAGTTTTGCATATTACTGGTTTTAACTTGGGACACTTGTAGCGGTATGATACGCTTCATTCCATAACTCCTTCAGATTCGTTGCGCGAGGCGGAAGCGGTTGATGAAAAAATGTCCGAAATGCAATAGGACTTACGAGAACGCAAACACTTTGTGTCCGGCAGATGGAGCGGTCCTCACCAGGACGGGCGGCGATCCCCTCGTCGGACAGACGTTGGCCGGGAAATACCGCGTCGAGGAGCGCATCAACGAAGGCGGCATGGGCACGGTCTATCGCGCGACACACATCCTGATGGAGAAGGCCGTCGCGATTAAAGTGCTGCATCCCGCGCTCGCCGCTGACGATAAGATTGTGGCGCGTTTCACCCGCGAAGCGAAAGCCGCCTCGCGTATCTCGAACCCGCACGCCCTGAACGTCACGGATTTCGGCGAATCGGAAAACGGCATCGTTTTTCTGGTGATGGAATACCTGCGCGGGCAGACGCTCAAAGAAGTGATTCGCGGCGAAGGGCAGATGCCGCTTGAGCGCGTCGTCGAAGTGACGAAACAAATCTGCGGCGCGCTTGATGCCGCGCACGCGGAGGGCGTTGTGCATCGCGATCTCAAGAGCGACAATATCATGCTCGAAGAGGTGGCGGGCGGCCACGACTGGGCGAAGGTGCTCGACTTCGGTATTGCCAAAATTCAAGAACCTGTCGGGCAAGACCCCGAACTCACCGCCCCTAACCTCATCATCGGCACACCGCAATACATGTCGCCCGAACAGTGCTCGCAGGCCAGCGACATCGACGCGCGCTCGGATATCTACTCGCTCGGTATCATCCTCTACGAGATGTTCGTCGGCCACGTCCCGTTCACGGGCGAATCGGCGACGGCCATCATGTTGAAACACTTGCAGGAACCTGTGCCATCGGTGCTGGATGAACGTCAGGATTTACCGGTTGAGGTAGGGCAGGTGATTGCCCGCGCGTTGTCGAAGCGACCGGAAGAGCGGCAACAGAGCGCGGGTGAATTAGCCGAATCGCTTGCGACTGCCGCCAGCGGGATGGCAACTGAAACAGCGGCGGCAACCAGCACAGCAGCAGCAGCAGCAACGACCAGCGAAAATGCTCGACTTGGCACCGGCGATACGAATCGCATCCTCGTGCCGACCGCGCCACTCGCACAACGCGACACAGCCAGCAATGAACAGGACGACGCGACGGTTGTGAGTCCGTCGAACCGCATCCAGGCGACACCCGAACCGGAGTATTTCGAGACGCCGCCCGCTGCGAGTTTCAACCCGTGGCGTATCATGATTCCGGCAGCCGTGTTGCTGGTCGCCTTGCTCGGCGTGTTCTACGCTTATCAACGCAACTCCGATTCGTCCGACGCGAACGATAATTCTCAACCGCTGACAGCTGATCCCAATGCCGTGCCGGTGCAACCGGGTGCGTCGCCCACAGGCGCTGGCGAAAGCAACATCGCGCCCGGCACGGTCGCGGCGACTCCAACGGCCATCCCCGCTCAGGCGGGAACAGGCGCGCAAGGCGGCGCGGCGACCATTCCGAATTCAAACGCGAGCGCAGAGGCGACGCCTTCGCCGACGCCCGCTGAAGATGAGGAAACTGAGAACACCAACTCTCCAGCGGAAGAGGATGAGGAGGAAGCGACGCCTTCTCCAACTCCCACCGCTACGCCCCGCCGCAATCCGACGCCGCCCGTAGTGAAAAGTCCGACACCAATCAAGAGTCCACCGGCGGATGATCCGCCGCCGCCAACACCACTCCCGTCTCCGGCCCAATCTCCTGCGCCGATTTCTGACAACAGCCCATCATAGTTCGCCGTGCAACATAGCTTCATACAACATGGCAAGCATCGCCCGCTCGTCGTCAAAGGTTAACGCGACTTCCAACACATAACAGGGAAGCGTAAATTCGAGCGCACGAAGTTTGACGGCATCTTTCGCCGTCGTCAGTAAAGCTTGCGCGCCGTGCCGCGCGGCTTCGCGCACACAATCGTCGATCTCGCTTTGCGTGTAAACGTGATGATCCGCAAACGCGCGCGTGTGGCAGAGCATGAAACCTTCCCTGCGCGCATATGCGAAGAACGCAGACGCATTCCCGATGGCACAGAAAGCGGCGAGAGGCTCCGGGAGTGTATTTGTCTCGTCCGTGCTTGCAACTGCCTTATCCGCCGGAGAAGCTGCGAGCAATGCGACGCGCAGTGTGGTTGTGCGCGCGATAAACACCGGACGACCCCCGCTCAAACGTTGCGCGCGGGCCCGCAGGTCTCGGAGATCGGCGGCGAGTTCGGCGCGGGTGATGATGATTGCATCGGCGCGCTTCATCTCGCCGAGCGGTTCGCGCAGACGCCCGCCGGGCAGCAGTTTCGCGCCGCCCCACGGATCGGTCGCATCAAGCGTCAGGAGGTTCAAATCTCGCGCCAGGCGCAGGTGTTGAAATCCATCGTCGAGGATGAACACTTCGCTGCCCAAACTCTTAATCGCCCATTGCGCCGCCGCTACTCTGTTCGCATCACTGATGACGGCGGCCAGCCCACGCAGAGTCTCCGCTAATAGTAGCGGCTCATCGCCCCCCTCACGCGCGCCTGCCAAAATTTGTTCGCCATCCGAGACAACCACGCGCCTGCCGGCATCGGCGCGACCATAACCGCGCGTGAGGATGCACACACGCCGCCGCTTCTCGCGCACCAACGCCCGCGCCAGCCATTCGACGAGCGGCGTCTTGCCCGTGCCGCCCGCCGTGATGTTTCCCACGCTGATGACCGGAGCTTCAACATGTGTCGCAGAAAGCGCGCCGCAACGATAGAGCATGAGCCGGGCGCGCGTCGCCGCGCCGTACCCGACACTAAGCGGGGGAAAAGCAAGTTCTCGAAACAAAGACATAAAGACACAGGTCAGAGGTTAGAGGTCAAAGGTTAGTTACGGAACAGTCAAAGTCCAATTAAACGCAGCGTCGAAACTTTTGACTGACCTCTAATCTCTGACCTCTGACCTCTGATCTAAAAGTGGTGCGAGCAGTTCGATAGTTTGAGCGGTTGCGCCGCGACTCTCTTCGAGTGCGGCTCGGGCGCGTTCTCCGATGCGGCATCTGCGGTCATCATCATTTAACAACTCCCGGAAAATTTGCGCCAGCGCGGAAGGGGCTTGTGCTTCCGTCAGTGCGGGCAACTGGACGAGCGCCTCGCGTTCGAGGAAATCGCGCATGATGGAAGAGAAATTGAATGTATGCGCGCCGGTGATGATGCATTTCGCGGCGGCTGCCGGTTCGAGGACGTTGTGCCCGCCGGTACGCGCGATGCTGCCGCCGACGAAAACGAGATGAGCGAGCGGGTAAACCGCGCGAAGTTCGCCGATGCTGTCGAGCAAGATGACATCACACGAATGATCGTTGACAGAGGAAATACTCGAACGTCGTGCCCACGAGCAGCCGCTTGACTCGATCAACGAGGTGACTTCGGCGAATCGTTCGGGATGTCGCGGCGCGATGAGCAGGCGCGGGCGGGCATGGTTATTGGCAGCACAAATTTGCCGAAACGCATTGAGCACGACGGATTCTTCCGGCGCGTGGGTGCTGGCTGCGACAATGAGAGGTCGCTGCTGGTCGTCGAATTTGAAACGTTTGCGCAATTCAAGGGTGAAGGGTTGCGCCTCCATCGCGAAGTCGGCATCGAATTTGACGTTGCCCGCCACTCTGGTGCGTTCCGGCGCGAGACCGAGCGCGCGGATTCTGACAGCGTCGGCCTCCGTCTGCATAATGGCGAGCGTTAGGCTGCTGACGACTCTTTCGATGAAGCGTCCCAATCTCCAGTAGCCTTTGAACGACTGTTCCGAGATGCGCCCGTTGACGAGCGCGACCGGCACGTTTCTCCGGCGACACTCAAGCAGGAAGCGCGGCCAGAGTTCGGTCTCCATCACGAGCACGAGCGAAGGCTTAACTTTGCGCAGACACCGCCGCACGCTCCAGGCCCAATCGAAAGGGAAGTAAAAGATCGCCGCCGCATAGTCGCCGAAAACTTCATGCGCCAGTCTTTGCCCGGTCAGCGTCGTGGTGGAAACAACGAGCGCATATGAGGGATAGCATTCGAGCAACGAACGCGCCAGCGGGCGTGCCGCCTGCGTTTCGCCAACCGAGACGCAGTGGAGCCAGACAATAGCGCGCCCGCCAGTGTCAACCGTAGTCACCCCTCCCAGACGTTGCCGCAAACCCGCCACATACTTTCCATGACGCAACGCATCGAGCAAAAACAGCGGCAGCAGTGCGAAGAGGGCGAGGGTAAGAAGAAGGCTGTAGAGAAGATACATGAGTGATGAGTGATAAGTGATGAGTGAGAAGACAACAACCTTTACTCACCACTCATCACTCATCACTTTATTTAGCGCGCTCAATGTAGCGGCCTTCGGTCGGGTCGACGCGAATGCGGTCGCCTTCGTTGACGAAAGGAGGGACAGTGATGGTCACGCCGTTTTCGAGCGTCGCAGGTTTGTTGACGTTGGAAACGGTCGCGCCTTTGAGCGTCGGTTCGGTGCGCGTGACGGAGAGTTCCATCGAGGGCGGTAGGGTGATGCCGATGGGTTGGCCCTCGTAGAATTCCGCTTGGATGTGCAGTCCGGGCATGAGCCACGGCGCCATGTCGCCGAGGTCTTCTTCGGTTAGAGCAGTCTGCTCATAGCTCTCTGTGTTAATGAAATGGTGCTGCGAGCCATCGGAGTACATGTACTCCATCTCGCGCTGTTCGAGCGAGGCTTTATCCACCGTGTCGGTGGAGCGAAATCGATGCTCGAAGGAGGAGCCGGTGCGCAGGTTGCGCAATTTCGTTTGAACCATTGCGCGAAGGTTGCCGGGCGTGTGGTGCCGAAAGTCGATCACTTTGCACAAGTTGCCCTCGAAGAGGATCACCATTCCGCGCCGAATTTGGGTTGCTGAAATCGCCATGAAAATTTCTAACTCCGTCTCGAATAAATTTCGCTGGTTGAAGTGGTCTGCGCCAAGACAAAAAATTAAGCCCGCATCGCAAACTACGTAGTCTAACGAGCCGCTAATAAATTTGTCTAGCCGCGAACGAAGCGGGCAGCAGCCGACTCAAAACCGCTCTTAATCTTTCGTCAAATCGTTATCGTCAAAATCGAGTTGGAAATAGACTTCGAGCGTTACCTGATATTCAAGTCGCCCTTGTTGCAGCCCTCCGCGTTGTTCCTTCACGATGAACCATGAAAGATTGCGCAACGTTTGCCGCGCCCGTTTGACTGCCACTTCGATGGCGTGACTGAAACTTTGATCAGATGTCCCGACGATATCGACGCCCTTAAAAACGCTCTCGCCCATATGGAATCTCCTTACGTAAGGTTGGATACGGAATTAACTAAGGAGTTGTAAAAAAATAACTTGTGCATAGTTTTGCTGAAAATCCGCAAGAAATCGGGCTGTTGAGAATCGAAATGCACAACTTATTTTTTTACGGCTCCTAAGACTGTATCTTACGCATGAAATCACGGTCGGTAGAGCGTGTCAAGATGACGGGCGGGATGAAATGGCTATCAGTAATTCGTTGTGCTTTGCTTCAAAGGGGAGCCCAACAGATGACAGAAACAACCAGCGACGGCAATTGACCACGGGTATCTGACAAAAGAAGAACGGACGAGCAACTCGCCTGCGTTACTATTCGGTAACGCGTGCTTGCTGCTCGTCCGTTCTTCTTCGGAGGAGCCCACCTTCCTGTGTGTTAGAACGTCTCAAGGAAGTGAAAGTTTCAAAAAAATCTGCGCGCCGGGGATTACGGTTCAAGCGGCGCGGGCACGCGGGATGCGGCGCAGGCGTGCGATGTGGTCAAGCCAGTTTTGGGCTTCTTCGTAGCGCGGGTAGCGTTGCTCTTCAGCGCGGAAAGCTTTCGTATGATAGAAACGGCGGCCTTTGATGAGACGCGCCGGATGCTTGATGTGTAGCATCTCATGATAGAGGATATATTCGACGAACCATTCGGGGACATCGGATGCATCCAGCGTCTTGCTGATGACGATGGTGTTATGGACGGGGTCGTGATGGCCGAGAATGCGTCGGGTGCGCCGCTGCGACCAGGTGAGCGTGGGTTTCTCCAGTTCGTTGTCAAAATGGCGTCGGTTGAGACGTGCGAACAGGCGTTCTAGATGATGATAATTGCCGCGCGGAGTGGAGATCATCTTGCGACCGCGACGGCGGCGCGCGATATCGGCAGCACGTTGCACCGCCGGCGTAAAAGCGTAATCTCGATAAACGCGCTCGTGAACTTGCGGCGTCGGGCGACGGAGCAACTTCGCCACCAGAATGAAGGCGAGCGCGCGGTGTACGTTTAGCGGCGCGTCACGAAAGATGTCCGAGAGGCGTATGTAAATGCGCCCTGAACGCAAACGAATCGTGTGGTTCAGCCCGGTGTAAGGGTAAAAACGAACTTCTACTTCCGGAGTCGGACGATTTTGCTCAAGCTGACGGAAAGCATCAATGTAGAGAGCTCTAAGATGTGTTTGGGCATCTGTCATAATGTAAAGCCACACTTTGGGCTGACGGCTGGTGATTGCTGTATAGGAGTCAGCGTCTACAGGAACTCTATATTACGAGCGGCTTGGCGCGGCGTCAACAAAGCCGCCGGAGCGCGCCGCTAAGCCTTTTTAAGGCATCAATTGTAAGCGAGGAGCCGCCAACCCGCCGGCACAGCCTTTTTTTCCGATGAGTTAAGTGTAATCTTTAAAAGACGTTAGGCCGATATAGGTAAAGTGTTTCCCGAATAATGACGCTAACTCTTGTAAAATCCGTCAATTGACTTAGGGTAAACATATCCGGGGGCACAAGTCGGCGCTCAGCGGCAGTTGATTGCGCCGCGTTTCGTCTATCCGGTATACTTCAAACGTCAAGATGGGTGCCAGACCCATAAAGTTTAAACTTGGCAGGCTTTTAGCATGGCGGTAATAACGGTAAGCCACTTCGGGGCGGGGCTTTCCCGCCTGCATCCGGGTGGCCTCCAATTTCCCCGCTCTTAACTTCAAAGAATCCGATGGCTAATCGAAGTTCCACAACAACATGCGAACGACTGCCAGACGTGCGTGCGCAGTTCGTGTTGTCCGCCATCATCAAAGAGCACTTGGGCACGGGCGAGCCGGTCGGTTCACGCACCGTTTCTGAACGTTGCGCGGGTGCTGCCGGTTGGAGTGCCGCCACGATTCGCAACGTGATGGCGGAACTTGAGGAAGCCGGTCTCGTCGAGCAACCGCACACGTCCGCCGGTCGGGTTCCGACCGACAAGGGTTATCGCTATTACGTTGATCACATGCTCGGAGATGCTCGCCTCTCGAAAGCCGACACGACGGCGATTAATAACTTGCTCGGTTCGCGTCCGGGCGACGGTGGACTGACGACCCCGCACCGTTTGATGGAAAAAGTTTCGCATCTACTCTCAGAACTGTCTGAGAATGTCGGCATCGTCATTTCGCCGTCGATGGCTGATAAACGGTTGCAGCACATTGAATTTGTCCAACTGACGGACGGACGTATTCTCGTCGTGCTGGTTTTCGCGCCCAACATCATCCAGAACAAAGTGATCCGTATCGACGAGCCACTCACGCAAGAGGAGCTTGAGCACACGGCGCGCTATTTGAATGTGGAATTCAGCGGAAAGAGTTTGCAGACGATTCGCGCGGAAATTCTCCAACTGATGCAGGCCGAGAAGGCTCTCTATGACCGATTGCTCAGCAATGCCATGCTCCTTTGCGAGCGGAGCCTGGAAGGCGAAGAGACTGCGACAGGAGATGTCTACGTCGACGGCGCGTCGAACATTCTCATCAAGTCGGATTTCACAGACATCGAGCGGTTGCGCGAGTTATTCCGCACGCTCGAAGAGAAGACGCGGCTGGTGAAAATCCTGAATGAGTGTCTCACTCGTGAACGCGTCTTTGGCGACGTGCGCGTCCAGATCGGGCGCGAATTAACCACTCCGTCGATGCAGCACTGCACGCTGATCACCGCTCCTTATCGCATCGGCTCGGGCGAAGTGGCGGGCACGCTCGGCGTCGTCGGGCCGATGCGCCTTGAGTACGAACGGATGATGGCGGTGGTCAGTTACGTCTCGCAATTGATTGAGCGTATGATGCGCGAGGAAAGCGCGCCAATCTGAAAATCAGCGGGGAGCGATCCTGACATAGGCGTCTCCGGCTTCATCTGAATTCTCTCCGAAACTCTTTAGGTCGAAAGCACATGATTAAGGAAAACAGCCCGATGCCCAAGCGTATCCCCATCCGTTTCGTGGATGAAGAAAGCCGCGCTCATTATCAGGCTTCATCAGAGCGGGATGAAGACAGCAGCGCGCTTACGCCCGACGAACTCGGGCGTGCTTCGAGCTACGAAGATACGACGGAGATGCAGCGGCGCATTGACCGGGGCGGAGAGCAAGATAGCGAACAGGGTAAAGATCAGGCAGATGATCGAGACACGGCGGGTGGACCGTCTCGCTCAGAGACCCCAGAGCACCGCAACGATCAGGATACCAACCCACGCTCTGAGGCCGAAAGCGCGACCGACATTGCGGGCGCGGAGCGAACGACTTCGCATCTCGCCAATGCGGGCGGCGGCACAAGTTCCGCTCTCTCAAGGCAAGCCGAACTACTGGCCGCGCAGGCCGAGTTAGAGATGGTCGAGAGTGAGTTGCAACGGCTGAAAGCTGAGCATCAGGAGTTACATGATCTATCGGCGCGGCGTCAGGCTGATTTTGATAATTATCGCAAACGCATTGAGCGCGAACGCGGCGAGACTTATCAGCGCGTCGTCGCGGATGTGGCCGGGCAGTTATTACCCGTGATGGACAATCTGCGGCGCGCACATGAAGCCGAGTCTTCGGTTGGTGCGACCGAATCGCAGGAGTTTAGGAATTTTTTACATGGCGTCGAATTAATCAGTAAACAATTTAACGGCGTGTTGGAAAGTTTGGGGATCGAGCCGGTGCCAACGGTTGGTCAATTCTTCGACCCACACGTTCACGAAGCCATCGCCACAGAACAGACCGATGAATTTGAGCCTGACATCGTAATGCAGGAGATAGTTCGCGGTTATCGCCTCGGCGAAAAGCTCTTGCGCCCGGCGATGGTCAAGGTGGCTACGAAATAGTGATGAGTGATGAGTGATGAGTGATGAGATAAAAACTTTTGTCTTCTCACGCATCACGCATCACTCATCACTCATCACTTAAAAAGTTATGGGTAAAGTTATCGGGATTGATTTAGGGACGACGAACTGCTGTGTGGCCGTGCTGGAAGGCGGCGCGGTGCAGATCATCCCGAACAAAGAAGGCGGGCGCACGACTCCCTCAGTAGTCGGGTTCACGGATAAAGGTGAGCGACTTGTCGGGCAAATCGCCAAGCGGCAGGCAGTGACCAACGCGGCCAACACCGTCTATGCCGTCAAGCGTCTCATCGGTCGTAAATTCAATTCTCCGGAAGTGCAGCGTTCGGTGGAGACTTCGCCCTTCGAGATCGTTGATTCGCAGAACGGCGATGCGCGCATCCGCGTGCAGGGGCGGGTCTATAGTCCGCAGGAAATCTCCGGCATCGTGCTGCAACGCCTGAAAGCCGCCGCAGAAGATTTTCTTGGTGAAGCGATCACTGACGCCGTCGTCACTGTGCCCGCCTATTTCGACGACACGCAACGGCAGGCGACGAAAGATGCAGGCAAAATCGCCGGTCTCAAAATTGAGAGAATCATCAACGAACCGACCGCCGCCGCGCTCGCCTACGGACTCGGTCGCTCCGCTTCCGAGCGCATCGTCGTCTACGACCTCGGCGGCGGCACATTCGACGTTTCGATTCTGGAGATGAACAACGGCGTCTTCGAGGTGCTGGCAACATCAGGCAACACTTTTCTTGGCGGCGAAGATTTCGACGAGCGCATCATCAATTGGATGGTCGATCAATTCCGGGAAGAGACGAGCATCAATTTGCGTGATGATCGCCTCGCCCTGCAACGCCTGAAAGAGGCCGCCGAACGCGCCAAATGTGAACTCTCTTCTCTCGCCGAAACCAGCATCAACTTGCCTTTTATCGCGGCGGACGCTTCCGGCCCTAAACATTTCACCAAACTCCTGACGCGCGAGGCTTTCGAGCATCTCGTCGCCGACCTCGTCGAGCAAACCATCGAACCATGCCAGAAAGCTCTCTGGGATGCGAAATTGAAACCCGATAATATCGACAAGGTGTTGCTCGTCGGCGGTCAAACGCGTTCGCCGGTCATCGCGCGCACGGTGCGCGAAATTTTCGGGCGCGATCCTTCATCCGAGATTAACCCGGACGAGGTGGTCGGGATGGGAGCGGCGATTCAGGGCGGCGTACTGACGGGCGATGTGAAAGACATCGTCCTACTCGATGTGCTCCCCCTCAGTCTCGGACTGGAAACGCGCGGCGGTCTCTTTACCAAGTTGATCGAGCGCAACTCGACGATCCCTTTGAAGAGCAGTCTGACGTTCACAACCGTGGTGGATAATCAATCAACCGTCGAGGTTCACGTATTGCAGGGCGAACGGGAGATCGCGCAGGGCAATCGCTCGCTCGGAAAGTTTGAGTTGGTCGGGATTCCTCCGGGGCCGCGCGGCTCGGCGCAGATCGAGGTGAGTTTTGAAGTTGACGCGAGCGGGTTGCTCAACGTATCGGCGCAGGAAAAAACCACGGGGCGACAACAGCAGATGCGCATCACGCCGACTTCGGGGCTGAACCCGGATGAGATCGACATCCTCATCGCGGAAGCCGCAACTTCCGCGAACAAAGACGAACACGCTAAAAAAGTCATTCACATGCGCAACCGCCTCGACAGTCTCTCGCGCAACACGCAACGCACTTTTAAGGAATTAGCCCCCTCACTTAATGCCGATGATCAACAAGACGCCCTGCGCATCTTCAACGAATGCACGGGGGCTACGGAATCGACGGATGAAGAGCGAATTCAGAGCGCGCTGATCAATATCGAACGCATTGCCGTCTTACTGACGAACGCCATGTTGAGCGGCGCAAATTCACCGGCCAAGTCCGCTGCGCCGAACAATAAAGAAGCGGGTTGAAATTTTTCCGAAAGGGTATCTGAAGTCAGCCATCGTGAGTCGTTAATTTCGGAGCATATTTGAAATTCGTTTCTTAACTATTAGCGAGAGTGACGTTCACGATTTACTAATTGAGCGATGAGCAAAAAGGACTATTACGAATTATTAGAAGTTGGCCGCAACGCGACCGAACAAGAGTTGAAGAGCGCGTACAAACGACAGGCCGTGCGATATCATCCCGATAAAAATCCGGGCGATGCTGAGGCGGAAGCCAGGTTCAAGGAAGTGGCCGAAGCCTACGGCGTGCTCTCGAACTCTGAACAACGCGCGCGTTATGACCGCTTCGGGCATGCGGGCGTCTCCGGCAGCGCCGGCACAAACTGGGGCGCGCAAGGCTTCGGCGGCATCGAAGATATTCTCGGCGACCTCTTCGGCTTCGGCGACGTATTCGGGGGGCGCGGCGGCAGCGGCAGCGGCGGCAGTTCTCGTCGCTCCAGCGCCCAGCGCGGGGCAGACCTTCGCTACGATTTGGAGATCACGCTCGAAGAATCGGCGGAAGGCATGACGGCGCAACTGCGCATCCCGCGCTTGGAGAAGTGCGACACCTGCACGGGCACAGGCGCGCAGAACGGCACGCAGCCGGAGACTTGTTCAACTTGCGGTGGTGCGGGGCAGGTACGCTACCAACAAGGCTTCTTCTCGGTCGCGCGGACGTGCGGCGCATGTCGCGGTGCGGGGCGCATCGTTAAGAATCCCTGTGAGAAATGCCGGGGCGCGGGGCGAGTCGAACGCGAGCGGCAGATGGAAGTGAAAGTTCCGGCAGGCGTCGAGACGGGGTCGCGTCTGCGCATTTCGGGCGAAGGCGAGAGCGGCGCGAGCGGAGGCGGCGCGGGCGATCTCTACGTCGTCATCCACGTCAAAGAGCACGAACAATTCGAGCGACAGGGGAGCAATTTGTACGCCGCCGTTCCCATCACGTTTGCGCAGGCCGCGCTTGGCGCGGAAATCAGTGTAGCGACCTTGAACGGCGAGCAATCTCTGAAAATTCCTGCCGGGACGCAGACCGGCACTGTCTTCCGCCTCAAAGCCCACGGCATGCCCGTGCTCGGCGGGCGCGGCCACGGCGACCTTTTTGTCTCTGTCGCGTTGCGCACGCCCACCTCGCTCACGCGCGAACAGCGTCGTCTCCTCGAAGAACTCTCCAGAGTCGAAGACCATGATCTCGAAGATAAAGGACTCATTGACCGGGTGCGCGACATTTTCGGGTAACGATCAGTTTGCCATTAAACAAAAGCCGCCTCTTCTCACCAGAAGAGGCGGCTTTTCTCTTTGCCGCCAAAAATCGAAATCACCGCGCAAGGGTGATCGGCGCGAGTGTTTTGCATTCATACAATTCTTAAAGATTTGTATCTCAAGATACGAACGACAACGAGTCAGTGAAACTGGGCCAGCTTCTCGATCAAATTGCAGTTTTAGCACTTTCCCCGCCCAAATCTTCCTTCATCTCCCTTGCTCTCGCAAAGGCACAATACTTGCCATGAACATCCTCGCGAACTGATACCGCTTCTCTCCCAATCAAAGAAGCAAAGAGAGCATAAAATGAAAAAAATCAATTTCGCTATGTTGGGCGCAATTCTCGTGTTAATGCTCAGCGTAAACGTCGCGCTGGCAGCAAGCGTAGATGACGGCGACACGGATAATCGTCTAATTAATGTTCGCGTAGTGGAAGTGAGCGATGAGCGTATTTCAGTTATCACTCGTGAAGGCATCGAGCATGTCATCGCTGTCTGTCAGATAAATACACAGGTGAAGCGGGGCAAAGATTACGCTTACTGCAAAGATTTGCGCGTCGATGACGTAGTGACCATTGAACTGGACGAAGAGAAGCCGATGAAGTTTGCCAGGAACATTATGGTCAGGGAGATGGTTGCGGAAAACCAGCCTTAGCTATCACATCTAATTACTAACGGGTTCGCCGGCAGGTTGGAGTTGCTTCGTTAGCATCCCCTCGCGCACTTGCTGGCAACAAAGAGCCGCTTGAACCTTAACGGGTTCAAGCGGCTTTGAATTGGGGGATGAAAGTAAAGACATTCAAAGAGCGTGAATGTTTTCACCTTAATTCATCCCTGCGCCCTCATCCCTTTCGATAGCGGATGTTGTGCCCGCGTCGCGCCGCATCCTCGGCGGCATCCACATTTCCCAGCCGTAGCGACACATCCGCGTTGAGGTTGAGACCGGCGCGTTCGCCCGCCTGAAGTTTGACCGTCCCGGCGGCAGCGATCATCGCGGCATTGTCCGTTGAGAGATGATGGGAAGGAAAGTAGACCGGAATTTTGAGACGCTCTCCCGCCCCACTCGCCGCCCTCCTGAGCGCGCCGTTACAAGCCACTCCGCCCGCTAGTATCAAAGTACGCGGGCGATGTTCTGCGGCCAATCGCTCCGTCGTGCCGACCAGAGATCGCACCACCACGTCTTGAAAACTCGCGGCCAAATCTTTCACCGCCTGCGTGGGCGTCTCGCCCGCCGCGACAGGTTGAAGTTTCGACTCGCGCACATATTTCGAGACGGCGGTCTTGAGTCCGCTGAAACTAAAGTCCGGCAACCCATCGCCCATGCGGGGCACGCTGAAGGGCACGGCTCGCGCGTCGCCTTCCCGCGCGAGTCTCTCGATCACGGGGCCGCCGGGATAGCCCAGCCCCAACATCTTCGACACCTTGTCGAAGGCTTCGCCCGCCGCGTCGTCGCGCGTGCGCGCCAGCACCTTGTACTTGCCCGGTTCAGGCACGAGAAACAAATTCGTGTGGCCGCCCGACACGATGAGCGCGAAGGCCGGATACTCAATCGGCGGATTCTCGAAGACCACCGAATAAATGTGTCCCTCGATGTGGTTGACTCCGACGAGCGGCTTCTCCAGCGCATAGGCCATCGCTTTCGCGTAACTGATCCCGACGAGCAGCGACCCGACCAGCCCCGGCCCTTGCGTGACGGCGATCCCGTCAAGTTCCACAGGCTCAACTCCCGCCCGTGCGAAAGCTTCTGCCACGACCGGCACGATCTTATCCAGATGCTCACGCGAAGCGAGTTCGGGCACGACGCCGCCAAAGCGTTTGTGCGTTTCGATCTGCGAAGAGATGACGGACGAGCGCATCTCGCGCCCGTCGCGCACAATCGCCGCCGCCGTCTCGTCGCAAGAGCTTTCGATTCCAAGTACCAGCATAGTTGAAATAGTAACCGCTGAAAGTTTATTGCTTCCGCCTTGAAGTTTCAACAGGGGAATTGGCCGGGTTCGCCGCTTTATGCGGAGTCGTAGAAACTCAAAGCCGAATCGCCTTGCTTGAGAATGCGCCAGCGCCGCATGCCGCCGATTTCATCTTTCAGGGAATTCTTGTGATGGTGTTCGACGATGAGAATGCCGCCCTCATTGAGCAGCGTCACGGTTTGCGCGCCGAAAAGTTCAAGGGTAGGGAGATAGTCTGTAGCATAAGGCGGGTCGAAATAAGCGATGTCGTAAGGCGTGCCGCCGCGCGTCGTGATGCGGCGCAGGTGTTCGACGGCTTCACTCAGGATGACTTCGGTGAGCTCTTCCGCAACGCCACAGAGGTCGAGGTTCGCTTCGATGAGGCCACACATCTTCCGCGAGCGGTCTATGAAGGTGACGTAGGACGCGCCGCGCGAAAGGGCTTCAATCCCGACCGCGCCTGAACCGGCGCAGAGATCGAGAAAACGCGTGTCGGCGATGCGCGGGGCGACGACGTTAAAGAGCGTCTCGCGCAAGCGGTCGGAGGTGGGGCGAATCTGCATCGAAGGCGGGCTTTTCAGGACGCGCCCGCGATATTGTCCGGCGATGATTCTCACGATTGAAAGTAGTTTCAGGTTTCAGGTTAAAAGTTTCAAGTTTGGAGGCAGTACGATTTAGTATAACTTTAGGACTTACGCAAGCTAACCGATTTTCAACGACTTGAGCGAATCAGGTGAACAGTTAATCCCTTTGTTTTCAGCATTGCGTTATTTAGCTTGCGTAAGTCCTAAACTTGAAACTTCAGCCGACGGAGGCGAGACCGAAGCGAGCATCGGCGCGAACGCGTTCGATGAGTCGGGAAGTTTCGCGGGTGCGGCGGCGCACGGAGAGATAGTAGTCGGCTTCGCGGCGGGCTTCTTCGAGGATGCGCACGTCGCGCACCAGATTGCCGACGCGAAAAGTGGGGATGCCCGATTGGCGCGTGCCCATCACTTCGCCGGGTCCGCGTATCTCCAGGTCTTTTTCCGCGATGCGAAAGCCGTCGTTGGTCTCTTCCATGATGCCGAGGCGTTCGCGCGCGACGCTCGTCTGCTTGTCGGAGGCGAGCAGGACGCAGAAACTCTGCTCTGACCCGCGCCCGACGCGCCCGCGCAATTGATGAAGCTGCGAGAGGCCGAAACGCTCCGCGTGTTCGATGACCATCACGGAGGCATTCGCCACGTCAACGCCAACTTCGACGACCGTCGTCGCCACGAGGATTTGAATGTCTCCGCGTGTGAACCGATGCATCACTTCCTCTTTTTCCGCCGTCTTCATCTTGCCGTGCAGCAATCCGATGGTGAAGTTGGGAAAGATGCGGTCACGCAAATGCTCGAACATGCGCGTCGCGTCTTTCAAATCCATCTTCTCTGATTCTTCGACGAGCGGGTAGACGACGTAAACTTGCCTGCCGCCGCGCACTTCTCGCTCGACGCCTTTATAGACACCGGCGCGCTGGTCTTCCCCGACGACGACCGTCTTGATCGGCGTGCGACCGGGCGGGAGTTCGTCGATGACGGAAACATCCAGGTCGCCGTAGACGGTCATGGCGAGCGAGCGCGGGATGGGCGTCGCGGTCATGACGAGCACGTCGGGGTTGAAGCCGCGTTCGCGGAGCGAAGCGCGTTGGAGGACGCCGAAGCGATGCTGCTCATCGATAACGACGAGGCCGAGTTTGTGAAAGGCGACTGATTCCTGAATCAGCGCGTGCGTGCCGATGCAAGCGTGAACTTCACCGGCGGCGAGGTCGGCGTGCAGGCGTCTTTTTTCGGCGGCGCGAAGTGAGCCGGTGAGCAGTTCGGTGCGAAAGGGTGTGCGCGCGAGCAGTCGTTTGATGTTGCGCGCGTGCTGATCGGCGAGGATTTCGGTCGGAGCCATGAGCGCGGCCTGATAGCCGTTCTCCATCGCGGCGAGCATGGCGAGCAGGGCGACGATGGTCTTGCCGCTGCCGACATCGCCCTGCAAAAGTCGATTCATCGGCGCGTCCGATTGCATGTCGTCGTGAATGCGCGTGACGGCGCGTTCCTGCGCGCTCGTCAGAGTGAAGGGAAGTAGTTCCGCGAGATGCTGGCGCACGCGGTCATCGATTTCGATGACCGCGCCTTTTGGCTCTTTAACGCGCTCGCTTTTGCGGATGGCGACGGCCAGCGCAACCCAGAAGAATTCCTCGAAGATGAGCCGCAAGTGCGCGGGGCTGCGCGCTCGTTCGTAGTCGGCGAGCGTGGCGTCTTCAGTGGGGAAGTGGATGCGGCGCAGGGCTGCGGCGCGAGAAATTAAATTTTGTCGTTCGATGAGATCGAGCGGCAGCGTCTCCGTGATCTCCGCGTCGTCGATGTGGGCGAGGACGGCGTGCATGATCTCGCGCAGACGTTTCGCGCGAAACTCGCCGAGCTTGCGATAGACGGGCACGCGCCGCCCGACGTGGATCGCGGCGAGCAACGGATCGCTCGCTTCTTCTTCATCCTCATCTGAGAGCGCGCCATCGTGCGCCTTAGTCGCTTCCACACTCGCAGCATCGGCACTGTCCGGTGTAGGAGTATCGCCGTTATCTTCGGCGAGCCGGAGCAGCGCGTGTTCGGGCGGGGTCCACATGCCGGGGAGCATTTCGAGTTCATCGGGCTTGTTGAGGCGAAGGGCGAAGGCGTTGCGCCGCGTGTCCCATTCCCATTTACCATAGGCGACGAAGCGCGCGCCGCGCGTGAAGCGTTGGCGATTATAGGCGACGATGCGAGTAGCCTGACGACCCGACACGAACCACCAGACGACGACCGGCTTCGCCGTGCGTTCGGGATCGCTCGCCGTGATTTCGAAAATAAATAGCGGCGGCTGTTTCGGTCCACGATTTTTGCCGACTTGAAAACCGCCCGCGACGCGCACGTAAAGCTCCATCGAAGCTTCGACGCCGTCGCTCAGTTCGGCGATGCGCGTCAGATTAGAGCGATCTTCGTAACGCATCGGCAGGTAGTTTAAGAGGTCTTCGACAATTGCTTCCCCCGCGTCGCGCTTGCCGGAAAGCGACGCCAGAGCGAGCGCGAGACGGCGCGCCGTCGGTTGGCCGAAACGCGGAATGCCGTGCCCTGCGAGCGCGAGAATGGGAGCGTCGAGCGTGAGAAGGGATGAGGGATGAGGGATGAGGGATGAAGCCTGATCGCTCAAGCTGCTTTTCTTTAGCTCATCCCTCATCCCTCATCCCTCATCCTTGCCGTCAGGCGTTGGCGGCGTTAGCGGTGGAGCAGTATTGGTCGAAGGCGCGGGTTAGCTCTTGCGCGATGGTGGGCGCGTCTTTGCCTTCGATCTGGTAGCGTTCCATGATGTAGACGACTTTGCCGTCTTTGAGCAAGGCGATGGAGGGTGACGAAGGTTGATAACCGGCGAAGTAGCCGCGCGCCTGATTGGTGGCTTCGATGTCCGCTCCGGCAAAGACGGTGATGGCGCGTTCGGGGCGCGTGGTGTGTTGCATAGCGCGGGCGATGCCGGGGCGAGCTTTGCCCGCCGCGCAACCGCAGACGGAATTGACGACCACCATCACCGTCCCCTGTGTCTGTTGGATGGCTTCGTCAACTTGTTCGGGCGTACGTGCTTCCTCGATGCCAAGGCGCGTTAGTTCCTCGCGCATCGGGCGGATCATGATCTCCGGATAAGGCATAACTAAATTCTCCTCTTAACTAAAATATATCGCGCCGATTTTAACATAGCTGACTGATTTACAAGGGAATAGCGGGAGCAACTCTACTCCTTGACAATATTGATGTGACGAACCTCCGCACCGTCACCGCTGATGGTGATGCGATAGACCGGCGAGGGCAAAGGGTAGCCTGCCAGTCGTTCGGCCCATTCGATCACGATCACGGCGTGTTCATCGGCGAGTAATTCGTCGAGGTCAACAGCGTTTGCGGCGTAAGCGCCGTCAGCCAGTCGATACAAATCGAGATGATAGAGCGTGAGGGCAGCATCGTAGCGATTGACGAGGGTGAAAGAGGGACTGGTGATGTCGTTGAAATCGAGGCCGAGCGCGTTGCCCAGCCCTTTTACGAAAATCGTCTTGCCGGCTCCCAGCGGGCCGTCGAGCGTGATGATTTCGCCGCCGCCAAGATGCTCGCCGAGCCATTTGCCAAGCAGGAAAGTATCCGCCATCTGGTGTGATGTGGATGCGCCCGTCGGGTCAAATTCGGAACCTGAATCGAAATCGAGAGTTGTCGTCGTCATGGTTGTTCACCCGACGGGTCGAGCCTGCGGATGGCCGCGCTGAAATGCAGGCTGATATCCGAGGCGACCATCGCGCGCATCCCCAGCGACTGCGCGGCGAGATCGCCCGCGAGTCCGGCGACGTAGACGGCTGCAACGGTAGCATCGAACGCATCCGCTCTGCTTTTGAGTGTGCCGTAGGCTTGGGCGATGAAACTTGTGATGATGCCGGTCAGGGTATCGCCCGCGCCCGCCGTGCCGACTCCGGCGTTACCCGTCGGATTGATGGCGACGCGCCCATCCGGCGCGGCGATGAGCGTGCGCGCACCTTTCAAGACCAGGATCAGTTGATGTGCGGTCGCAAAGTCTCTGGCGATGCGGACACGCTCGGCGAGCGAATCCTGCTCCGAAGTTGCGCCCGCGAGTCGTCGCATCTCGCCGGGATGCGGCGTCAGGATGAGCGGCAGTTCCGCTGTGCCATGTAAGTCCGCGGGCCACGGGGCGAGCGCGTTGAGGCCGTCGGCGTCAATCACGACCGGACAGGTGCGACGTTCGACAAGGGAGCGAACGAAGCGACGGAGATGCTCGCCGGACGTGAGGCCGGGGCCGATGGCGAGCGCATCCGCACGCTTGCAGAGTTGGATGGCTGGTTCGATGGCGGCCTCGGCTAACACGGGCGCTTCCTGTGACACTTCCGCCTGCTCCGCTCGATTCGTTTCGGGCAGTTCCGCCGTCATCACTTCGGGCATCGCACGCGCGGCCACAGCGGGTTGCACGGACGCGGGCGTGGCGATGGTGACGAGACCAGCGCCGGAGCGCATGGCGGCATGGCCGCATAGAACTGCCGCGCCCGACATCCGGCGCGAGCCTGCGATGATGAGGGCGTGACCATGCGTGTTTTTATAGGAGCCTGGCTGATAGCGCGTCTGTTTGAGCCACGCGCGGGCGTCGTCCGCTTCCGTCAGGAAAAGTTGCGAATCCGCTTCGTCGAGCAGGACGGAGGGAGAATTGATGTCGGCGACGAGTAGTTCGCCGTTGAAGTAAGCGGCGGGCGGCAAGACGTTCGCCACTTTGGGCGCGGTAAAGGTGATGGTGACATCGGCCCGCACGGCTTCGCCGATTAACTCGGCAGCGTCGGCATTGAGGCCGGAAGGCAAGTCGAGTGAGACGATAAGGGGGCGACGGACATCACTTGCGGGACGAGTTTCGCGCATTTGCGCGAGATGCCCGACGACTTCACAATAAACACCTTCGAGCGGTCGCCCCAGACCGGTGCCGAACAGCGCATCGACGATCACATCGTAGCTTTTCCGCGCCGTTTGAAATTCGCGCCATGCCGCTTCGGACGCGCATTCCGCGAACGAGAGCCGCGACATGGCTGCGCCCGTCTCAGGTGTAGTAGCCGCCAATCGACGGACGATCTCGAAGTTGGTGCGGGCATCACCCTGGGAGTCTTCCGCCCGACCAAACAGAATTAAATCGACGAGCGAACCGGTGATTGACAACGCTCGCGCCAGAGCCGCTCCGTCGCCTCCGTTGTTGCCTCGTCCGCAAAGTATCAGAACGTCGAGACCAGCAGTCACATCTGAGAAACGGGAAGCGATAGCACATGCCGATTGGTTGGCAGCGGCTTCCATGAGCAGGAGGGACGGCGTGGCATACCGTACTGTCGTCAAACGGTCAATCTCACGCATCGCGGCGGCTGAAATAACTTTTCGCACAGCGCGAATGATAAGAAGATAATCGCTCGCAGGTCAATTAATTCGAGGAGACAATGAAAGCGCTGAAATGGAGACGCAAAAAAGAGCGCCGGTTTGTGCGCTCTTCCTCTCACCTTCCATCCGTCGTGCCTGCCGCTTACGTCTCGCCGTCCTGTTGTAATCATAGGAAATGAGCAATCCGGCGGGTTCTCCAGAAAAATCCGTCGAATTTGTGGGAAAGGAAAATTGCCGGGAAATAAGGGTAAAACTTCACATAAAAGAAAACTGGCTGGATTAGGTTTAACTAATCCGGCCAGTCTTGATCTGTAACAGGAGAGGAGAATATGGATTTTCAATCAAACGCTAAGGCATCTGACGTTGCTTAACTTTGCGTGCCTTTGCGACGTTTGCGGATGCTGGCAGCCGCGCCCGCCAGACCCGTGCCGAGCAGAATCATGCTCGTTGGTTCCGGCACGGCTTGCGGCGTGCCCGTGTCTCTGGTCGAGTCGCTCTCCCCAGTTACGCCAACTCGTTGAAAGCGCACGAAAACGGCGTTGCTGATTTGCTGCTCGGTCATTCCGGTGAAAGCGGAACCCGTGACGGCAAAGGTCAAACTCTGCCCCGGCGCTAGTCCGAGGTTAGAACTGCCGCCGTTGAAACTACCACTGCTGCCGGTGGTAAATCCAAAATCGAGCACTGCGTTAGGAAATTGACTGACGCTGCCAAGCGAGGTGTCGCGGAATGTGAACGCGCCCACATTGGCACCCGTGAATCCGTCCAGACCGCTCGATTGACCATCGGTGAAGTCTCCCGCCTGGAGATCGAAGCCAATGCTCGTGATTCTCGCATCGAAGGGCGAGGTGTTTTGGATGGTAAAGGTGAAGGTGTTGTTCTGCGAGTCGAACGAAGAGGTCAATGTCGCCGTTGCCAGATTGCCGGTCGAATTGCCCACGATAAAGACCGTATCGGCACGCGCCACCGCGCTCAGCGACATCATTACGATAACGGCGGCGGTCGTCAAAAAAAGTTTATGGATCATTTTGTACCTTAGTAGTCCTCCGGCTTTCGTCGTCGGCCAATGTACAGTCAGCATAATAGACAGCGAGGTTCAAAGCAGAGAGGATAAGGGCAAGCCGTCATCTTGCCGTAAGCCATCTTTCTTTCCCCCTTGATATCACACACACATTGATAATAGCGAGGCTTTTTCAGAAAATTAACCTCATTAAATTTTCTGACCGAGATTTGAAACGCCAACTCGATATGATTTAGGGAGATATATTGACAGATTCGCAGAGAGACGTGACTACGCTCGCTCTGATTTGCGTCTGCGGCGTATCTTGGCCGCGACACCGGCCAGACCTGTGCCGAGCAGAATCATCGTAGCCGGTTCAGGGACGGCGGATTGCTGTCCGGTGATATTACCTGAGACGCCAATTGTCCCGCCGGCAATCACGGAAACATCATTGACCTGAAGTGTGAATGAGCCAAACTGGGTTTGGCCGTTGCTATCGACAAAGGAGAAGTTAAACTGTCGGACCGTATTGTCGAAGTCAACGAAAACACCACCCACATCATTAGAAGTGACGCTACCCCTCAAGTCGGCAGTAAACGTCGTCGTGTTCGCGCCGTTGATTCCCTGAGGCATTGTAAAAGTTACCCGCAGCGTAAAACTCTCGCCGTTATAGATAGCCGGTTGGCCGTTGAGAGTGAACGAGCCGAAATTGTCAACGTTAGGCGTTCCCGGCGGTTGGCCCTGGTCGCCGATGGCGAGAAAGTTATTTGATGTAGTGCCGTTGAAGGTGGAGTTTTGATAGGTCAACCCGAGAAGCGTTGTTTGTTGCTGCGCTCCGTTGGTGCTGGGCGGCGTGCAGCCGGCGCCGAAGCAACCGTTAGTGTTGCCGGCGACGGTTATTTCGTCAGCCATCGCAACTCCTTGCGTGGCAGCGACGATAGCGAAGAGAGCGATGCTCAGCGCAAGCGGTTTGAGCATTGTGGCGAAATGTTTCATGTGTGTACCCTGCCTCCGTGAACCATTGTGACGGAATCTGAAATGTAGAACTCAATGCCCTCTGCACCGTTTATCAAAGCTGAACCGTGCAGGAGCACAACGCACTGAAGCGTAAGTAGAACAACGTCGAACCGCACTTCAACTGACTTTATAAAGAATACAGGAGCAGAGCAAACTCCTTAATTCTCTTTCTCTAGCGACGAGGCTGCGTGTGTCCTTAACATCGAAAACATCGAAAATTCTTTAATTTTCAATCCTTTAACTGCACAAAAAGACTTAATGCCTGGTTACTTCCAGAAAAAATCATAATGCGGCATAAAGTAACGGCGGACTGGCTCATTTGTCCAGCCCGCCGTTACTTTTTTAGTCCAGACTTCGACAGCTAACCCATCATTGGCGAAGACGACCTTGTGAAGATTCGCGAAAATTGCAATTACGCTTGCTCTGATTTGCGTCTGCGGCGCATCTTTGCGGCGACGCCGGCCAGACCCGTACCGAGCAGAATCATCGTGGCCGGTTCAGGCACTGCCGCCGGATTCTGGTTCGCGCCGATAAAGAAACTCTCCGGCCCGCCATCCGCCCGCGAGACGCTGGCAATCAAGCCGAGGCGAAGATTCGGGTTGGCCGCTATCGCCGCCTGCAATCGCGCCCCCGCCGCCGCATCCAGCCCGAACGCATAATCAGATGTGCCCTGCCCGTTTCCGATCTGCTGGAAGTTTCTTGGGCCGTCCACGAACGAGGCTCTGAAGACTTCAGTTCCCGACTCGTTAAATGCCGTCAAAACCAGAGTATTGAGCGTCACGTCGCTTTTATTGCCGCTGAGCGGCTCAATGATGTTGAAATAGATTCGCAGGTCGCTGGCCTGCGTTAATCCGATCTCCGTCAGGCTCACTGTTTGCGTGTTGCTGCCTCTCGTCCAATCGCCGGTGCGCATATCCTCATTGGGAGAAGTTGTCGAGCGACCAACCGCCGCGGAGGCGTTCGTGTGATTTTGCAGTGAGAGGACATGAGGCGCACGCGAGTCGCCACATCCACGACCGACGCCGCACGGGTGTTGCGGGTCAGACCCGACCAGCACGATACTGTCTGCATACGCGCTGGTCGCACCCATGCTCAAAGCAACAATGACAACTGCCGCACTCGTTAATAACATTTTGCGAATCATCTGTAGTTCTCCTCCTGGACTCTTGCTGGCTTGAATTTAACTGCCTAAAGCTGTTTTAGGATTGAAAAGAAAAAACCGGCAACTTATAGTGGCTAAACATTCTCACTAAGTTTCGAGGTTTCTTGCTTCTCGTGTTAAAGAAAACCCGCAATGCCTAAGACTTTCCGAAAATAGAATGAAATTTTAATAATCCATTAACATGAGTTGGCTGATTCAGCATGAGTTAAGAGCGAGAGGTACAGGATTTTAAGAAAAACACCGCACAAGATAATATCTGCGCGGAAAAGCTTGTTATTTGCGCACGCGGCGCAACATTCGTGTAAACCGCCCGACGACCGCATAAGCTTCGGGCAATTTGAATAAAGAAGTGACGGCGAAGTAGAGCAGGCCATAAGGAGTAAGAATCAGGGCGGCAAGCAGCACGGGGTGACGCGCTCCGACGATGAATTTGATGCCCCATGCCAGAGACGCGCTGAGAAAAGCCGCAAGCCAGAGTTTTGAGATGAAAGCGAATGGCAATCCGGTATGACCGATGCGACGGTTGAGAGTGCGGCGGAGCAGGAAGAACTCGATCCATCCGGCCACGCCTGACGCCGCAGTTAGACCGATGACACCCCAACGCAGGTCGATTCCGAGCGCAGGTGGAAGATAGATCGCCAGCAAGATGCCGAGACTAATCGATGAAACGATGCGCAGCACGGCGTAGCGCAAGGGCGTGCGCGTGTCGTGCAGCGCGTAGTAGGTTGAAGAATAGAGGCGTCCGAGTGTGGAGGCGAGCAAACCGATGGACGAACCTGCGAGGATGCCCCACACATAGAGCACATCGCGGTCGGTAAACTTGCCGGTGCGGTAGAGCACGCCGACGATGATGTCGCCGAGCGCGAGAAAGGCCATCGCCGAAGGGACGATGAAGAAAGCGATTTGTCTGAGTCCGCCGTTGAGGCGACGACGCAATTGTTCCGCTATTTCATCTTTGTCTCCGATTGCGCTCGACATGGCGGGCAGTTCCGCCGCCGAAACCGACATGCCGAAAAGACTGACGGGCAACGTATAGATGCTCTGCGCAAAGGTCAGGGCGGAAACTGCGCCGATGGGCAGGTAACTCGCAATCAGCGTGTCGATGAACGCGCTGATCTGCACCACGCCGCGACTCATAAAGACCGGAAAGAAATTCCGCACCACTGTCCGCACATGAGTAGAGGAGAAGTCGAGCGTCAGGCGCAGACGCTTGATCAAACGCAGCACGGTCGGAAGTTGCACGCCGAATTGCAAGCCGCTCCCGATGACCGAACCCCACGCGGCCATCACCGCCAGCCTGCCCCAAGATTCATCGCTCAAAACTTTCTCGTTAACGTTCAGCCCGCCGAAGCCGATGAGGGCGGCGATGATAGACACGTTCCAGATCACGGGCGCGGTGTAGGAAAGAAAGAAGCGGCGATGACTGTTGAGCACGCCGAGACACCATGCGGAGAGGACGAGGAGTCCTGCGCCGGGGAAAAATATTTTGACCAGGCGCAACGTCAATTCTTGCCGCGCGCCTTCAAAACCGGGCGCAATGATATGGATCAGATAAGGTGTGGCGAGCACGCCGCCCAGGACGAGCAAGGAAGTGACGAGCGCGAGCAGCGTGAAGACCGCTCCGGCGACACGGTCGGCTTCCTTTTCGTCTCCCTGCGCCAGCAGCTTCGCGTAGACGGGGATGAAGGAGGCGGAGAGCGCACCTTCGCCGAAGACGTTTTGCAGGAAGTTGGGAATCTTGAAGGCCGCGTCGAAAGCGTCCTTTGCAAAGGAGTTGCCGAAGTAATAAGCAAAGACGCGCTGGCGGATGAGTCCGACGATGCGGCTCAGGAGAATCCCGGCGGCGACGAGGAAAGCAAATTTGTCCGCTCCGGCTTCGCGCTCGCGTGCGGCGACGACGCGCTCGGCGGGAAACTGCCCGGTCGCTGCTCCGACGGTTGCGTCGGACTCGCCCGCGATAGTAGCAGCTTCTTCTAAACGCCCTTCGACGCCGGTGTTTTCGTATGCGTTGCGGGAGCGTGATTCGTTGCGTTCGTCGGCGGGTGAAGGCGAAGCGGATTCGGCTTTCTCGTTTGTGTGCGCGCGGCCTCGTGTCGGATTGTCCTCTGGCTCTTGGGTCATGTGGATGCTTAGAGGTCGTAGTCCTTGATCTTGGTCAGCAGCGTTTTGTAACTGACGCTGAGAGTTTCGGCGGCGCGCGTTTTGTTGCCGTCGTGGGCGCGCAGGGCGGCGGCGATCTTACGGCGTTCGACAAAACGGGTGGCGCGTTCGGTCGCTTCCGACAGCGAACCGGATAAATCCATCTCGGCGAAAGTCTCCGGCGATGCTTCGGCGCTGGCATCGCCACCGCCGTTACGCGCAACGGGGAGGCCGAGATCGTTCGGGTCGAGCGTTGAAGTGTCTGTGAGAATGCACGCGCGCTCGATGGCGTTCTCCAGTTCGCGCACGTTCCCCGGCCACGAGTGCGCCCGTAAAAGCGCGAGCGACTCGTCGCTCAGTGTCGCTTCGCGCCCGCGCAGTTCCTTGCCGAATTGCGCGGCGAAGTGGCGCGCAAGCAAGACGACATCCTCGTCGCGCCCGCGCAGAGGCGGAATCTCGACGGGGAAGACGGCGAGACGAAAGTATAGATCGCGGCGAAACTCACCTTGCTCGGCGGCCTGTTTCAGTTCGCGGTTCGTCGCGGCGACGATACGCACGTCAACCGGGACGGGCATGCGCCCGCCGATGCGATCCACGGTCTTCTCCTCAATGGCGCGCAGGAGTTTGCCCTGTACGGCGAGCGGGAGTTCGCCGATCTCGTCGAGGAAAATTGTGCCTCCTGCCGCGAGTTCAAATTTACCGGCGCGGCGTTCGATGGCTCCGGTGAAAGAGCCGCGCTCGTGGCCGAAGAGTTCCGACTCGATCAGGGTTTCGGGAATGGCGGCGCAGTTGATGGCGACCAAGGGCTGGTCGCGGCGCGGGCTGAGATGATGGACGGCGCGGGCGAAGAGTTCTTTGCCGGTGCCCGATTCGCCCAGCAGCAGCACGGTCGCTTCCGTCGTGGCGACGCGCTGCGTCTCCGCCACCGCGCGCTTGATGGCGGCGGATTCGCCGATGATGCGCGGGAAGCCGTAGCGGCGCGACCATTCTTCGCGCAGCAGAATGTTTTCGGTGCGCAGTCGAGCCTGTTCGAGCGCGCGTTGGATAAGCAGCAGGAGATGGTTTGAATCGACGGGTTTCTGAAGAAAATCGTGCGCACCGTCTTTCATCGCCTGCACCGCTTCGTCAACCGAACCGTATGCGGTCATCACGACGACGGGCACATCTTTGTCGGCGGCGCGGGCGGCGCGCAGCACGTCGAGGCCGGAGCCGTGCGGCATGCGCAAGTCCGTCAGCACCAGACGATAGGGCGCGCGTGTGATCTCGGCAGCGGCCTCTCGCGCATCGGCGCACTCGGTCACGGTGTAGCCCGCGTGCTCCAACGTCAGACGCAGGACGCGCCGCAAACTATCTTTATCTTCGACGAGCAGAATGTCCGGCATAAAAGTAGAAGTGAAAGGCGAGTGGTGAGAGGTGAGAAGAAACCATCTCTTGTCTTTAATCCTGATCTTTGACCTCTGACCACTGACCTCTCCGGCGTTCATCGTTCACTATTCAACTTATCTGTGTCAAGCGATTGATTTGCGCGCCCAATATGATCGCCATGCCCGTGATGGTGAAACCTCGCCACGAACCGGGGACGCCCTCGCATCTCACCCGCCGCGCTGCCAAAAACGAACCTGCATTACATAATCCGTTACCAATGGAAACATCCGGGGGCTTTCCCCCACGCGTGCGCGGTGCGGGCGAGGCGACGCGCTCTTGCCGCAAATGACTATGCCGCTAGTGTTTGCGTTGGACCGGGACTTGATCCGCGCGGGGTGGCTTGGCAATTGCTCTAATGAACGCGAGTCGCCGGGACGACGACGCGGTCTGAAAACGACGGCGTGGTGCTTCACGAGCGACCGCGAACAAGGGGGAACAATAAGGAACTGCGAAGAGGAGAAGTGCGGCGCGCGTGCGAGTCCCTTCTTCGTTGCGTTCATCAAGCGGGAGAAACAAAGGATCGTCCGCTCGCGCGCAGTGCCGCACGCCGCGCGCGAGCCGGACGAAAAAGCGCCCCGGCGACCCTCAGGCCGCCGGGGCGCACATTTTTTAATTTGCTTGCCAATCCGAAATCCGAAATCCGCATTCCTCAATCAGTTTGAGGTTGGTTCAAACTCCGATGCATCTGCCTGTTGGAGTTCGGTGTCGGAGAGGCGCATGGCGAGCGTCAGCGGGGCATAGGCGAAGGGGGCGGGGCCGCCGCGCGCGAACTGTATCTCGCCCACGAGACGATCTTGCTCTTGGCGGAAACGCCAGACGTTGCCGCGTTGATGGAAGATGATGAACAACAGCGTCTCGCCGCTCTGCGTCCGCATCTGCCCGGCGAGCGCGCTGACGCCGCCGTCGGAACGTCCGAGCGTGCCGGTCTTGCCGATGACGCTGCCGCGCGAGTTGAACGCCGTGTATCTCTTTTGCAGCGTGCCCGGGTCGATGCCCGCCACCGGCATGATGTCCGAAGGCGACAGATTGTGCTTCGCCAGTTCCGCCAGCAACGCGCGGTAAATTTTCATCATCGAGCGCGGCGAGAGGCGATTGACGCCCAGCCCGCTCGTCGAAGCGAGACGCACCTCCGCCGGAGCAAGTCCCACTTTGCTGATGAGAAAATGCTGCACGCCCGCCGCGCCGCCCAGATTGTCGCCGAGGCGTTCAGCCATAAAATTATTTGAATAGCAGAGCAGCACTTTCAACACGTCCACCAGCTTGCTCGACCGATGCGTGAGCAGCACGCGCGCATGCTGCGGCACGGACGCGACGAAGACCGCGCCCATTACGGCGACGCTCGGAATTGTCTGAGTCGCGGCGTTGTCGCCATGCGCGCGTCGCTCATCGAACCAGGCGCGGGTCGCCGCCGCCGGTCGGCGCGTGGCGTCAAGCGTGTCGTAGAAAATTTCGCCGGAACGCAGTGCCGACCAACCGAAGTTCATCGTGAATTTCGGCGGCACGATGAGGTCGCCCGTCACAGTGCGAATGCCGAGGCGATTCAACTCGCGCGCGATGGCGACGGTGTGTTCGTAATGAAAAGAGGGGTCGCGCCCGGAGATGATCAAGTCGCCGGTAATGGTGCCCGTCTGCTGGTCGAACGTGCCGTTGGTCCAGACGACGGTGGAGAAGCGATAGTTCGGCCCGAAGGTTTGCAGGGCATCGAGGGCGGTGGCGAGTTTGACGACTGAAGCCGGGTTGTAAAGTTGGTCCGGCGCTTGCGACCTCACCACGCGCCCATCGAGCGTTTCGACGAGAACGCCTTGATGGTAGAAGGCGGGGGTAGGCGACGGTTGCGCCGCAGCGAGGTCATTTAAGCTGTCGGGCGACGGGCGGGCGGCGGGGAGCGTCGGTGATTGAGCGGGTACGACGACGGGCGTAGCAGCCGGCAACGGCGCGGGTATGTAATCGTCCTGCTGTGCCGCTGCGCTCACGGAGCAGGAGAGCAACAATGCGAACGCGATAAATAATTGTCTACCCTTTGATTTGGTCATGCCTGTCCTTTATAAAAAATTATTCGGGGGCTATCGCATCATAGCACGGAAAGAGCCGGCCTGTTTCGCGCTAACTTTCAAGCAGGGAAGGGCGAGCGCGAAACTTAAGATGCTGTCATGCGCGGCGGGGGATGTATGTCGCCTCTTTGATAAAAGTCTAAGCCGGGCAAAATTCCAGCGGGCAATTTCGTTGACAAGGTCGCAAACGCGCTCCTAAAATTCGCCGTGTTGATCGCGCCTCGCAATTGACAATTTAGCCAGTACGATTCTCCAAAGCAAAGTGCGTCGAGAGCAACAGCAATTCGTCACCGTCAAGAACATTCGTGCGACACATGCGGCGCGGGCGACAGATATTCGCCGGCGGCTCGCGGAATTTCAGGATGTGTGGCGGGAAGGTTCGGATGAACGCCTCTGGGAAGAGTTAGTCTTTTGCATTTTCACGGCGGGCGCGTCGGCGCGCATGGGCTTGCGTTCAATTGAAGCGGTGCGCGCATTGCTCGCGGAAGGAGCGCACATGGAACTAGCGAACGCGCTCAGCGGGGTGCATCGCTATCCGAACGCGCGCTCCGGCTACATCGTCGTCACGCGCGAATACCTGCACGAAGACTGCCACATGCATTTGCGCGAGCGCCTGTCGAATTTCGCCGACCCGCTCGCCCGCCGCGACTGGCTCGCGCGCGAACGGCGCATCAAAGGTCTCGGCTACAAAGAAGCGAGCCACTACCTGCGCAACATCGGTTTCGGCGGCTATGCTATTCTCGACAAGCATATCTTGCGCAGCCTCGCCGAACTGGGCGTGCTCGCATCGCCCGCGCCGCCGACAACGCGCGCCCGCTATCTCGCCATCGAAGCAGAACTACGCCGTTTCGCCGAGCGCCTCGCTATTGATTTCGATGAACTCGATCTCGTCTTGTGGTCGATGAAGACCGGAGAAATACTTAAATAGGGATGAGGACGAAGGGATGAGGGATAAACCAGAAATAATTCAAGCCAATGATCCGGCTTTGTTTCTCTTCATCCCCCATCCTTTCGCCCTCATCCCTCCGAAGGAGGTGGCCGTCAGATGAAAAAACTGAGCCGTGTGGTGTATGGCAGTTTGGCTGCCTTAGTGATGTGCGTGGCGATGTGCGAAGCGGGGCCGGGCGTAGCGGTGGCCTTTGCGGGCGATCAAAATCTCAAGCGGGCGGCGCGGGCGGTGCGCGAAGGCGAGTTTGAGACGGCGGAGAAACTTTATCGCCAGTTAGTCGAGCAAGACCCGCAGGATGTGCGGGCGCGCCTGGGGTTGAGCTTCGCCTTGTTGAAACAGCGCAATGTGCGCGACGCCTACGATCAGGCGTCGCGCGTGCTCGCGATAGACCCGACCTCGGCGCGAGCGCACGCGCTGTTGGGTTCCGCGCTGTTGGCCGCGGGCGACTTCAATCTCTCAGTTGAAGAGTTTCGCACCGCGCTCGCCTACAAAAGCGATGAAGCGTTGGCGATTGCGGGATTGTCGATGATTAACTTCTACGAGAATCGTTCCGCCATCGCGCTCGAAGGCTTGCGCCGCGCCGTCTATCTCGATCCGAAAGAACCCGATTACATCTTCTATTTCGCACAGGCGGCGGCGCGCTCCGAGCGTTACCGCGAAGCGGCTGATGCCTATGAGGAGTTTTTGCGGGTCGCCCCGCGCACCGACCTGGATCGCCTTGCGCGCATTCGCGGCCTGATCAGTTTCCTTCGCTACCTCGGCGCACAGCGGCAGCTTTACCAAACGCAAGGCGCGGCGCGCACGACCGTGCCTTTCGAGTTGGTCAATAGTCGCCCGATCATCAAAGTTAATTTGAACAACTCGAAGACGCCGCTGCGCTTCGTCGTCGATACCGGGTCGGGCATGTGTGTGCTTTCGACCGAGGCGGCGGAACGGCTGAACATCAAGCCGGTCGCGCGGGGCGGGCAAGCGCGTGCCGTCGGCGGCGGCGGTCGCTTTGAGATCATCTATGGTTTTCTCTCGTCGCTGCGCATCGGCGAAGCCAGCATCGAGAACGTGCCGGTTTATCTTCGCCAGTTTCACAACCAGCAGGAACGTGTCGATGGTTATATCGGCCTTTCCGTGCTTAGCAAATATATCGCCTCGATTGATTACGGGGCGCGGCAAATGACGATGTTGCATACTTCGGAACGATCCGCCGCCGCATCGTCAGCGATTAACTTCGCGCTGCCGACGGCGACCGCCGCCGCCGCCGCCGACACGACCGCGATTGCTCTGCCAAACGCCGCCCGGAGTTATGAGTTGCAGATTCGCTCCACGACGAGCGGATTCTGGAGCAGCGCGGTGGTGCTGGAAGGAATAGAGAGGCCGCTCAATTTCATCGTCGATACCGGCGCGAGCATCTCGGTCATCTCCGTGCAACTGACCCAAACGGAAGACATGTCGCGTTTCGAGCAAAAGCGGCGGCTCAAAATATTCGGCGCGGCGGGCGTCTCCGAGGATGTGATCACGCTGCTCCTGCCGCACATCACGCTCGGCGACTACCGGCATCCCAATCTCTCCGCAGCAGTGCTCGACATGTCGGCCATCAATGAGACCTCCGGCTTTGAGCAGACCGGCATCATTGGCGGCAACATCCTGCGCTACTTCTGCGTCACCTTCGATTTTCAACGCGGCCTTGTGCGGCTCGATCCGCTGCCGAGTGCGCCCGCCGCCTCGCCCGCGCCCGCACCCGACGCGAACGTGACGCCCGCTTCGGGGGCCGCTCTATGAAGCAGAGCCTTTATCTCGAAACGTCGGTGGTCGGCGCGTATCTGGACAACGGCGAACCGTTCCGGCGCGACTTGACGATCAGGTGGTGGGAGCACGAGATGTCGGAATATCGCGCCGTCATCTCGCCGCTCGTCGCGCGCGAACTGGAACGCATGCCCGAACCGCATCGCACGGCGTATTTGAAATTGATCGTGCCGCTCCAGGAATTGGAACTCACCGATGAAGCTACCATCCTCGCCGAGGGCTACATCGCGCGTGCTATCTTTCATCGCAAGTATATCGCCGATGCGCTCCACGTCGCGGTTGCCTCCGTGCACAAAATAGATTATCTAGTTACATGGAACTTCGGCCATCTGGCTAACGTGCGAAGGCAGGCGCGCATTCGTCTCTTCAACACCGCCGCCGGATTCTTCGTCCCGATGATCGTCACGCCGGAGTTTTTAGTTTCAGAATTGACGGAGAAACAGGATTCGTGAATGGTTAATGGTGAATAGATAAAACTGCTTTCTCCATTGACCATTGCCCCTTTACCGAACTATGTATCGCAAGCCCAGATTCCTTGAAGAGTTGCACGCGATTCGTGAAGAGATGTCGCGCGAGGCCGATTATGATGTGGAACTGTTTGCCGAAATGACGCGCACGGGCGTGCGCCCCCGTTACGGGCCGGAGCGCAACATTCGTGGCTTCAAAAGTCGCGCGCCGCGCGCCGACGCGGCGGAAACGAAAGTGAAACCCATTCAGCGAAAACGAGCCGCAAGATGAGAGGTCAGAGGTCAGAGGTTAGAGGTTAAAAGAAATCACTTTTTGTCTTTCACTGATCTCTAACCCCTGAATCTCTAAACCTCTGTGTTAATTATGGAAGAGACGTTTGAAGCCATCGGGATAGAAGTGCCGAGCGAGCGGGATTTCAATCATCTCGCAGAGCGTGCGGGCGACCAGGGCGAGCCGTCGCAGTTGCTCCGGCGCGGCGCGGTCCTGCACGGTCGGTGCTGGAAACTGGGCGAGGGGTTGGAAGTCTGGACGGTGCTTTACGAGTCGGGGACGGGCGACATTTTCTATGCCGATTGTCGCCCCGGTTTTCGCGCGCGCTACACGCAGCGCGTCAGCCCGTGGGCGCTGACGGAGTATGACGAAGAAGGCGAGGCCATCGTACATGGCTATTGCGACGGGACGGAGACCGAAGTGCTCTTCGAGTTGCAGAACCTCACGGAGGTCGGTCCCGACGGTTTCCACGCGCAGGAGTTGCATGTCGGCTTGTGCGGGCTGGCCTATCGCGCGCGGGTCTGCGCTCGCGGCGAACGCCCGCGCTGGAAACCGCTTGAGGAATGTGCGCCGTCGCGCGCCGCGCATGAGAACGATTGGAGTCTGTGCGGGCGCGTGCTTTCCTTCAAACCCTTGCGCAACCCGCTCTCCGGGAGCGAACTCTACTGGGCCTATCTCGATCTCGAACAATTCAAACTCGAAGTACTCATCAATCAACGCTCCCTGCGCGGCGGCGCGCTCCACGTCGGCGCGACGCTCACCGCCGATGTCTGGCTGCAAGGCCATGTCCTTGATCGTCGCGCCATGCAATCGCGCTACGAAGGCATCGACCGTTCCAGCACGCCAGCCGAACTCTGGTCGCGGCTCAAGCGGCGCAACTAAATCGGAGTCCATGCCGCAGCAAGGGAAGTTCAGTTGAATGCCAATTCTCAAGCGTCTCGTCCTCGCCGTCATTGTCCTCTCCATCCTCTCCGCCACCGGCCTCTATTTTTTCAACCAATACTGGATTCATCGCTTCGATGCGTTGATTGCGCGGCAGGCGAGCATCTACCGGCTCGACCCCGCTCTGGTGTGGAGCATTATTTATGAGGAGACATATTTTCGCCCGTGGAAGACGGGCGAGGATGCCGAGATCGGATTGATGCAGGTAACGCCCACGGTGGGGCGCGAGTGGGCGGCGGAGACGGGGATGCGCGAGTGGGCGCAACAGATGGCGCGCGACCCCAAAAGCGTGTTGAGCGACCCGGAGCGCAACATTCAAGTAGGCTGCTGGTATCTGGAAAAAATCTCGAAAGATTACCGCGACCTGCCCGGCGCGGAAGCGCGCATGACCGCCGCATACAACGCCGGACCGAGTCGCGCCGCCGAGTGGAACCGCACCCCGCCGGCGCGCGCGCCCTTCACTGCCGAGGAATTCATCGAACGCATCGACATCGCTTCGACCCGCGCTTACGTCTCCTCGATCCTCACGCGCTATCGCGCACTGAAAAAAGCGGAAGGCGACAAGCCGAAGTGACTTATCGGCAATTGCTCGCGCGCAATGCGAACTTTCGCCATCTGTGGTCGGGGCAAGTAGTCTCCGAGATCGGCGACTGGCTCAACAACATCGCCGTCCTCGCCCTCACGCTCGAACTCGCAGGCCCCGCGCGCGAGGGACGCGCCATCGCCATCTATGCCATCGCGCGCCACCTGCCGCTCTTCGTGTTTGGCCCCATCGCGGGCGTCATAGTGGACCGCGCGGACCGCCGGCGCGTCATGATCGTGGCCGACGTGGTGCGCGCTTTTCTCGCCGTCGGCTTTCTGCTCGCGCAACAGTTTTCGTCGCTGCCCGCCATCTACGCGGTGGGCGCATCGCTCTTCGCCGTCTCCGCTTTTTTCAACGCGGCCAAGCGCGCCACGCTCCCCGTCATCGTCAGGGAAGCCGACGAACTGCTCAACGCCAACTCGCTCTCGGCTTCGACCACCGCCGCGACCATCGCCATCGGCTCCGCGCTCGGCGGTCTCGTCGCCACTTTCATCAGCCGCGACCTCGTCTTCTTTCTCAACGCCGCCACCTTTCTCGTCTCGGCCTTATTGATTCGCCGCATCCGTCTCCCGATGCGCCAAAGCGTCAACGAGTCGAAGCCCTCTCACGCCGTCGCTTCTTCTCCGGTAAAAGATGTCCTGAGCAAGCATGCGAAGGTGTCATGGCATGGCCGCACCCTCAGGGGAGTGCGCCGTGCCTTCGCCGAATTTCGTGATGGGTTGCGCTATGTCAGGCGCGATGGAATGCTTTTGGCGGTCTTCATCGTCGCGGCGGGCTGGGGTTTGGGTAACGGCGTGGCGCGTGCGCTCTACAGCGTCTTTGGCGCGCGTCTCGGCGAGTTGGCGTCGTCGTCGTGGGCGGCGCGTCCGCGCGACTTCGGCATCTCGGTCTTGTTCGTCGCGATGGGCGCGGGCGGCGTGCTCGGCGCACCCTTCGCGCGTCGCTTCAACGCGGCGGGCGAAGATTTAGGAGCGCGCATGGGACGTTCGCTGATGTTCGATGGGTGCGGCCTCGCGCTCTTCTGTGTGATGCCGAACTTGTGGACGGCGAGCCTCGTCCTCATTGCGCGCGAAATGAACTTCGCGATCTGGTGGACGGCGCAACAGACCATCATCATGCGCCGCACCGACAACGCCTATGCCGGGCGCGTCTTCGCTTCTTACGAAACCCTGACGACGCTGATGATGGTGGGTTCGATGTACGCGGCGGGTGCGGCGGCGGACGCTTACGGCATTCGTCCCGTAGCCGCCGCGGGCGGTTTCACCATTGCCTTTTCCGGCCTCCTGTGGTTTCTACTCAAACGCAGACGTGGCGGCGCGACCGCCGCTTCCACCGGCGCGCAGCATCATTCGACATGAACTCTTTCGACTCGACGCAACCTGGAAAACAGCCGCGCAAAATTTACTGCGCGCGATGGGTGCTCCCTGTTACGAAGCCGGCGATTGAAGACGGCGCGGTTGCCATCGATGGCGCGAGCATCGTCGGCGTCGGCACGCGCGGGGAACTGGCAGCAGAGTTTCCCGAAGCGGCGCAAGCGGATTTCGGCGAGGCGGCGATCATGCCGGGGCTGGTCAATTGTCATTCGCATCTGGAGTTGACCGCCATGCGCGGGCTGCTCGAAGACGTGGAGGGAGACTTCTATGCGTGGCTGCGCAAGTTGACCATTGCGCGGGCGGAGCGCATGACGGCGGACGACTTGCGCGTGTCGGCGACGTGGGGCGCGGTCGAGGCGGCGCGCGCCGGGGTGACATGTCTGGGCGATGCGTCGAGCGCGGGCGAGACGAGCATGACGGCGTTGCTTGAGGTGGGCTTGCGCGGGATCGTCTATCAGGAAGTGATCAGCCCGGATGCGCAGGCAGCACATGAGAAGTTAGCCCAACTGCGCGAGGAGGTGGCGCGGTTGCGCGAACGGGAAACCGCACTGGTGCGCGTCGGCGTCTCGCCGCACGCCCCGTATACGCTGAGCGAAAAGTTGCTGGCGGGAACGGCTGATTATGCCCTCGCGAAAAGACTCCCGTTGATGCTGCACGCGGCGGAGTCGGAGGCGGAAGACCAATTGTTGAAATACGGGCGCGGCGCGTTCGCGGAGAGCTACGCGCGGCGCGGCATCGAATGGTATTCGCCCTTGATGTCGCCGATTCAATATCTCTCGACGTGCGGCGTGCTCGCCGCGCACCCGTTGCTGGCGCATTGCGTGCGCGTTGACGAAGCGGATATCGAAACGATCAGGGAAGCCCGCGCCTCCGTCGCACACTGCCCGAAGTCGAATTTAAAACTCGGGCACGGCTACGCACCGTTTACCTCGATGCGAGAGATCGCGCGCGGCTTCGGCAGCGATTCTGTGGCGAGCAACAACACCTGCGACATCCTGGAAGAGGCGCGCTTTGCGACGCTGCTCGCGCGCCACCACGGGCCGGACAGTGTCGGCAGCGATACGTACACTGCCGACGACGCGCTCAGGGATGCCACGCACGGCGGCGCACGCGCGCTCGGCCTCGGCGAACAAATCGGCTCGTTGCAGGACGGCGCACAGGCCGACCTCATCATCGTCAAACTCGACGGCGCGCACCAAATCCCGATTTACGACCCGGCGCGCTCGCTCATCTTCTCCTCGTCCGGTCGTGACGTGCTGCTGACGATGGTCGCGGGCAGGGAAGTTTACAGCGACGGTCAGGTCAACACGGTCGATGAAGCGCGCCTGCGCGCGCGCATGGCTGAGATAGGGAAGAAAGTGACAGGGGACAAGTGACAGGTGACACTTTGAAGCCCGGTTTTAGTTTTTAACTTGTCACCTGTCACTTGTCGCCTGTAACCTCCCCCAATTATGAATGTACTCGTGCTCAACTGCGGCAGTTCGTCCGTGAAGTTTCAACTGATTGCGACCGATCTGGAGCGGATCGGGCAGAACAGCGACCGCCGGTTGGCGCGCGGTATGGTGGAGCGCATCGGGGGCGAGGCGATCATCACGTTGCAAACCGAAGGGAGCGCGGCGCGGCGTTCGACTGCGCCGCTTCGGGATACGCGCGCGGCGGTCGAGTTGATCATCCGTTGGGCTACCTCGGAGGGGTCGGGGATCGCGGAGGTGCGAAGCGTCGCCGATGTCCACGCGGTCGGGCATCGCGTCGTGCATGGCGGCGAGCGATTTACGCATTCGGTTTCGATCACTGACGACGTGTTGCATGGCATCGAGGATTGCATCGATCTCGCGCCGCTCCATAATCCCGCCAACCTCAAAGGCATCGCGGCGGCTCGCGAAGTGTTCGGCGCGGGACTGCCGCAAGTCGCCGTTTTCGACACGGCCTTTCACCAGACCTTGCCGGATTACGCTTACCTGTATGCGTTGCCTTATCAACTTTATCGACGCTACCGTGTGCGCCGCTACGGTTTTCACGGCACGTCGCATCGCTATGTCGCCTACCGCTACCGGCAATTGCGCGGCCACGCGCGCGAGGGGACGAACGTGATCACGCTTCATCTCGGCAACGGGTGTTCCGTTGCGGCCATTCGCGCGGGCGATTCCGTCGATACTTCGATGGGCATGACCCCGCTCGAAGGTCTCGTGATGGGCACGCGCGCGGGCGACATGGACCCGGCCATCGTCGATTTCATCGCGGGCAAAGAAGGCTTGTCGGCGGGCGAAGTGGAGACGCTTTTGAACAAGCAGGCGGGGCTGCTGGGCATCTCCGGTTTGACGAACGATATGCGCGAATTGCTGGACGAAGCGCACGAATCAAACGACCGCCGCGCTCGCCTCGCCATCGAAATTTTCTGCTATCGCGCCCGCAAGTACATCGGCGCGTATCTCGCCGCGATGAACGGCGCGGACGCCGTCATCTTCACCGGCGGCATCGGCGAAAACTCCGCCGAGATACGCGAGCGCATCTGCGACGGCCTCCAATGGCTCGGCCTCGAACTCGACGCCGAACGCAACCACGCGCACACGGGCGGGCGCGAAGGCGTCATCAGCCGCGATGCGTCGCGGCTCGCCGTTTACGCGATTCCCACCGATGAGGAATTGCTCATCGCGCGCGACACCGTGCGTTGCGTGGAGGGCGCGCCGCAACGCTATTGAAGGCATGACTTGACCGCCAAGGGGCGAAAGCGCGGAAATGAGTCTCCGCGCCTTCGCCCCTTGGCGGTTATCTATATTCTCTTTTTCAAGTCTTTTTATGTCAGGCGTTGTTGGTCGCGGATGCGGAGGCGCTTGATCTCTTTGATCTGCTCGTCGAGCGTCATGAGATGAAGATGCAGAAAGATTTTGCCCTCTTTGTTGACTTTGCCGCTTTGCTCGAAGTCTTTGCGCGCTTCGGCGTCGTTGCCTTGCAGCAGGCGCGCATAGCCGCGAGAGGCGTAGGCCAGCGACGCGAGGCCGTGTTCGGGTTTGAGGGCGAGGCCGTCGGTGAAGTCCGCAATCGCCGGTTCAAGGTCGCCGTTGATCAATCGAGCGCGCCCGCGTTTGAAATAGAGATCGGGGTTGCCCTGGTAGCATTCGAGGGCCTTATTGAAATCGGAGAGCGCGCCCGACAGGTCTAGTTTGTTGGTGCGAATGAAGCCGCGGTTCGAGTAAGCTTCGGCGACGCTGCGGTCGTTGCGGACGGAGAGCGGGTCGAGGCCGGTAGCCTGATCGAAATCTTCCAGCGCGCCGTTGAGATCGCCATTTGCCCGCCGCGCCGCGCCACGTTTGACATAGACTTCTGCGGCGCTCGGCTCGGCGACCAGCGCTTTATTATAGTCTGCAATCGCCCCATCCAGATCGCCTTTGAGATATCGGGCAGCAGCGCGTTTGACATAATCTTTCGCCGTGCGAGGCGTCTGGGCAGGAACGGTGAAAGCGATGAGCGCGAGGAAAAGCAGCAATGAGAGGCGGGCACGATTCATGTTGAAAACTCCGTCAGGCAGAAACGAGAGATAATTCGCAAAGGGAGACGGTCAACGTTAGAAGAGGCTCATTTGTTTTGTCAACAAGTACGGGGCGAGATGATGCTGCGATGCGAACGCCGTTGTTTGTCTCCGCCTTCGGGGCCGCCCCTATCATGTCCTGACCATGAGCCACGCGCTGATGTCGCGGAGAGTAATTCACTTCATCAGCACGCGGCTCAAGTTGTCAACGCAGTCGGTGTTTACGAACGGGACGCGGTGATCGCTTCGTCAAAAATCTCCAGTGCGACATCCACGTTCTCGCGGGTGAGGATGAGCGGCGGCGACCAGCGGATCGTGTTTGAGCCCGCACCGAGGATGATCAAGCCGCGCTCGAAGCAGGCGACTTCGACGCGGTCGCGCAACTCCGGCGCGGGCGTCATCGAAGCGCGGTCTGCGACGAACTCGACGCCGAGCATCATCCCCAGGCCGCGCACATCGCCGATGCAGTCGTGCTTTTGTTTCAAACGTTCCAAGCCCGCGTTCAAGTAAGCCCCGACCTCCGCGCTGTTGGCGACGAGGCCGCCTTCCAGCAGTTCGATGGTCTTCAAGGCAGCGGCGAGCGCGACCGGGTTGCCGCCGAAAGTCGAAGCGTGCGCGCCGGGTTTCCAGTCCATCAAATCGGCGCGGGCGACGCACGCGCCCATCGGGATGCCTGAAGCGATGCCTTTGGCGAGACACATGATGTCCGGCTTGAGGTCGTGGTGGTCGCTGGCGAACATCTTGCCCGTGCGCCCCATCCCCGATTGCACTTCATCGACGATGAGCATGATGCCGTGCTCATCGCAGATGCGGCGCAAGCCCTGTAGGAACTCGCGCGGCGCAGGGATGTAGCCGCCTTCGCCCTGCACGACTTCGACAATGATGGCTGCCACCTCTTCGGGCGGCGTCGTCGTCTTGAATAGACGATTCTCGATCCAGTCGAGACACGCCGCGCTCACTGTGGCCTCGTCCGTCTGCTCGCCGGTGAAGGGATGGCGGAAGGCGTTCGGATAGGGCACATGCGTCACGTCGAGCACGCTGCGCTTGAAGCCGATGCGTTGCGCGATCTTCGATGACGTGAGCGAGAGCGAACCGAGCGTGCGCCCGTGAAAGCTGTTGAAGAAGGCGATGAACTTTTGTCGCCCGGTGGCATGCATCGCGAGTTTGAGCGCAGTCTCAACCGCTTCCGTGCCGCTGTTGGCGAAGTGCGTCCGTGTCGGTGAAGGCACGGGCACGATCTCATCGAGCTTACGGGCGAGATCGGGCATGTGGCGGTAGTAGTAGTCCGTGCCGCACATGTGAATGAGGCGGGCGGTTTGCTCTTGAATCGCCTTGACGACTTCCGGGTGACAATGCCCGGTCGAGCAGACGGCGACTCCAGCGTTGCAATCGAGAAACACGTTGCCGTCAACGTCCGTGACCCAGACGCCCTCGCCGCTTTCGGCGACGAGTTTGAAAGAGGGACGCGGGTAAGAGGGCGTGACGTACTGCTGATCGGCCTGCACTATCTCAAGACCCTTCGGGCCGGGCAATTCGGTTTTGATCTCCGGCTTCTGCGGCGGGGCGATGGTTGACATAAAATTTTCTCCTTCAGTGAAACGATAGAACAAATATGTGATGGCAAATCTCAGATTTCAAATTTGAAATGAGACATGCGAGGACGCGTTGAAGGAAGAACGTGCGAGGCTATCCCGCGAAGATATTCGCGCGGAGGTCGAGCGGGCGGAGATTTGAAAGTGGCGAATCGAGCATGGCTATTTGTTCGTTGTCTGCTGTCCGTGGGCAGTTGCTCAAGAGCGACTGTGAGCAGGTTGATTGTTTACCACAAACAACGGATGACTGACTACTGGCAGCGGACAAATTTTTAACGTCGTTTCCAGCGCACGCCGTCGCGGGTGTCTTCGAGGATGATGCCGCGCGCGGCGAGTTCGTCGCGAATCTCGTCTCCGCGCGCGAACTCGCGGCGATGGCGGGCACGCTGGCGTTCGTCGATGAGAGCCTGGATTTCGGCGTCGAGCATCTCGCGCTCGGTCTGGCCGAAGACGTTGAGAACGGAGTCAAGGCGCGCGATGAGCGCAAGGAGGTCGCGCTGATCGTCGGCGCGAAGCTCGTGGCAGTCGAGCGCGGTGTTGACTTCGCGCGAAAGATTATGGACGGCAGCGAGCGCGACCGAGGTGTTGAGATCGTCGTCAAGTCCGGCGGTGAACTCTTCGAGGGCGCGTGCGGCGACCGCTCGCATTGCCGGATTGCTGCCCGCTTCGGTGCGCGCTTCTTCCAAACGCGTGCGAAAAGCCCGGAGGCTCGCGACCGTTTTCTCGTGGCCGCGCAGATTGTCGAGCGTGAAGTTGATCTGCTTGCGATAGGGCGCGCTGAAGAGGGCGTAGCGAATGGCCGCCGGGCTGAAGCCTTGCCGCGTGAGATCGCGGAAGGTGTAATAGTTGCCCTTCGATTTCGACATCGACTCGCCGTTGATCTTCAAGTGTTCGCCGTGCAGCCAGTAGTTGACGAAGGGCTTTCCGGTCGCGCCTTCGCTCTGCGCGATCTCGTTTTCGTGATGCGGGAAGATGAGATCGACGCCGCCGCAATGGATGTCGAACGTCTCACCGAGATACTTCATGGACATGGCCGAGCATTCGATGTGCCAGCCGGGACGACCGCGCCCGATCTCCGTCTCCCACGACGGCTCGTCCGGCGACTTTTGCGCTTTCCACAGAACGAAATCGCGTGCGTCCTCCTTCTCATACTTATCCGTATCGACGCGCTCGCTCGCGCCCGCGATGTTGCCCGCGAAGTTGATCTTCGAGAGTTTGCCGTACTGGGGAAACGAGGTGATGCGAAAATAGTAAGAGCCTTCGGTCTCGTAGGCGCAGCCGCGCTCCATGAGACTGCGCACGATCTCCTCCATTTCGGGGATGTGTTGCGTAGCGCGCGGGGCGATTTCGGGTCGCTGGCAGCCGAGCGCGTCGAAGTCTTCCCAGAAGGCTTCGATGTAAGGGTCTGTGAATTCGTCGAGCGTGACGCCCTTCTGCCCGGCCATCTGGATGATCCGGTCGTCCACATCCGTGATGTTCGTGACGTGCGTGACGCGGTAGCCCTTGAAGATCAGGTAGCGGCGCAGGATGTCCACGAAGATGCTGGTGCGAAAATTGCCGATGTGCGCGAAGTCCCAGACGGTCGGGCCGCAGTTATACATCCGCACTTCGCCCTCGCGCATCGGGCGAAATTCTTCGAGTTGACCGGAGAGAGTGTTTTGAAATTTCAGCATCGTTAATTAACCGCTTGCACATAAAGACGACCAGCTTGGCATCGCGCTAAATCCGGTACGGAAATGCTGTCTCCAGGTCGGGCGAGCACGCTTATTGCAGGACAAAGTCATACGTGAGTGTGCCGGTTACTTTAATTGGCTCTCCGCCAAGCAGGGCGGGTGCGAGCCGCGCTTGATAAGCAGCCTGCGTCGCCGCCTGTCGTAGCAATGGATGACCGGAAATAGCTTTGGCAAAGATTACATTTCCCGTTTCATCTACAACGACCCGCACGGCAATTACGCCCGCCGCCCGCGCCACACCTGCAATCGCGGGATACACAGGCGCGGGTTTGCTAATCGCCCTGCTGTTGAGCACGCCGCCGGAGATCGTCGCAGCAATTGGCCCTACGGGAGGCGGGGGCAACTCGTCAATGAGCCTGCCTAGAGGCGGCAGGGGTGGGACAGGCACCTCGCACGGGTTCACTTGCCGGTCAAAGTGAATAACTTCCACAGGCGGCAGTGGCGGATAGGCGATCCAGAACATGGTTGCGCTGACGCCGAGACCGAAGGTAATAAGGGCAACTGCGAGACGGAGCATCATGCTTGGCATAATTATCACTTCCTTTGCTGAAACCTTTACCGTCACATCCAAACCGCTTTCCGCAACGGCGAGCCTTCAGAGCAAATCTCTTGAGAGCGACGCTGCGTTTTGGTCGTCATCAAGCGAGAGTCTAGGCAAGGATCGGCGGCTAGTCAAACTTTACGTTCTGTAGCGAGACAATTACGTGTTAACAAGTTCTTGCCAAAGTTTTCAGCGCGGGTGCTTGAAGTGGTCAAAGCCGGAGGGTTGAAGGATCATCATGCGTTTATCTCGTTCAATCCGAATACCTGCGCTCGCCTCTGTCACTTCGCCGATGCGGGTGAGGCGCACGCCGCCGAGTCGTTGTGGGAGACGGGTAAGGTCGCGCGGGCGCACGGTGAAGAGCAACTCGAAGTCTTCGCCGCCGTGCAGCGCGAGGTCGAGCGCATCATTTTTTAACTTGCGGGTCAACTGATTATCGTTAACCGCATTAATTCGTTTGAGCAAAGGGGCGACGGGGATGCGCGCCGCTTCGAGGTGCGCGCCGACGCCGCTTTGTCGACACAGATGCGCGAGGTCGGAGGAGAGTCCGTCGCTCAGATCGAGCATGGCCGAGGCCAGCCGCTGCTCGCCGAGCAGCGCGCCGCATTCGACGCGCGGTGTCGGTCGAGTTTGACGTTTTGTGAGCGCATTGAGGCTGGAGAGAAGGCGCATGCGTGCGGCGCGGCCACGCAAACCCTGAGCGCGTTCGAGCAACTGCAAACCCGCTGCCGCGCCGCCGAGCGTGCCGGTCACGAATATGTGATCGCCGGGACGCGCGCTCGAACGTAAAATTGCTCGCCCGCGCCGCGTCTCACCGATGACGATGGAATCAATGACGATGCGTTCGGGCGTGCGAGACACATCGCCGCCGATGAGCGTCACCCCAAACTCGTGCGCCGCCTGTAGGAAGCCTTCGTAAATACTTTCGGCGAATGGTGAATCCCAAATATCTTGCGGTAATCCGAGCGAGAGCAGCGTCCAGCGCGGGCGTGCGCCCATGGCAGCGATGTCGGAGAGCGAGACGGCGAGAGCTTTATAGCCGATGTCGAGCGCAGGCGATGTGCGGCGAAAGTCGATGTCTTCGATGAGCAGGTCAGCGGTGATGACAGAGTCGCGCCCGTTGCGCCCGGAGAGCACAGCGGCATCATCGCCGATACCGTGGACGAGTCCGGCAGTATCCCGTACCCGCGCCGACTCCGCGCGCTGCCTGATCCGGGCGATGAAATCAAATTCGCCGCTTGCCGGAGATTCAATTGATGGATGATTGATTGCCGGAGACTTTTTCTGCCTTCGTTCATCCCTCATCCCTTCTCCCTCATCCCTTAAAGATTCCGGCGCATCGAGTCGAGACCGGCGCGGATAATTTCCAGGGAGGTGGAGAAGGAGAAACGGAGGTGCCCCTCACCGTGCGGGCCGAAGACGACACCGGGGACGGTGGCGACTTGCGCGCGGTCCAGCAATTCTTCGGCGGCGACCCGACTATCGGCGTTGATGCGCGTGACATTCGCGAAGGCGTAGAACGCTCCGGCGGGCGGCGCGCAGGTGAGGCCGATTTCATTCAACCCGTCGATCATCAGATCGCGTCTCTCACGATAGGCCGCGCGCATCTCTATGAAGAAATCCGGCGAAGTATCTATGGCGGCGAGTGCGGCCCACTGCGTCGGTGTGGAGACGCCGTTGGTCGAGTAGAGCGTGGTCTTACGCAACCCGGTCATCCAGGGTTCGGCGGCGGCGACATAGCCGATGCGCCAGCCCGTCATCGAGTAGGATTTCGAGAGCGTGAAGCAAGTCAATGTGCGCTCCCACATGCCTTCAAGCGCGGCGATGGAGACGTGTTCGCCGTCATAGATCAAATCTTCATAAGCCTCGTCGGCGATAACGATGAGATCGCGCTCGCGTGCAAAAGCGGCGACGGTTTCCGCCTCTTCACGGGTGAAGACGACGCCCGTCGGATTCTGCGGCGTGTTGTAATAGATAACGCGTGTGCGCGGTGTCGTATGGCGCGCAAGGGTTTGAGCAAAACCTTCGCGGCGGGCTTCGTCGGTCGAGACCATGACGGCGCGGGCTTCGCAGTTGGCGACCAAATCTTTAACCGGAGTCCAGTAGGGAGAAAAGAGCAGCACTTCTTCGCCCGGATTGACGACCGATTGGAACGCGCCAAAGAGACCCTGCATTCCGCCGTTTTGCACGATCACGTCTTTGGCTTCTGCCGGAATGCAATTGCGCGCCTGAAGTTTGGCGGCGATGGCTTCGCGCAATTCCTGTATGCCCGACGAAGCGGCGTAGCGCGTGCGGTTTTCGGCGAGGGCGCGCGTCATCGCATCTTTGACATGTTCCGGGGTGTTGAGAAAGGGTTCGCCGCCTTCAAACTGATGGACCGTTGCGCCCGTTGCCCGCAACTCCATAATACGGTTGCGAATCTTGACGATGTCGGAAAAACCTACGGCCTCAAGACGCGCGGCGAGGCGAAAGACGGACGGAGCGGTGGACACGATAGTGGCGAACCTCCATAATTTTCAGGACATGGCAAGAAGCCGGATTATAGCCTGCGTGTGCGCCGTGCGTCCAACTGAAGGAAATGGAGCGAGTCGTCGAGACATTGAGCATATCGTGTCGCGCGTAATCCATATCGTGTGTAACCACACTTTGCAAACCGTTTTAGCCCGATAGAGAAATGTTGTGTTTTCCTTGCGATTAAAACGAGCCCGGTTAAATTCGGTGAAGAAAGCGAAGATTAAAGTTAAACTGGGTTCAGACTCTCTCCAATCTCAACTTGCGGAACTAAACTTGCCCATTGAAGCGGGCAGGTTACATCGAAGCATTATCGATTGCTAAGGAGAAGCTCAATCATGAATTTACAGAACAAAATTTTACCAGTTGCACTCGTCGCCGCGCTTTTGGGCGGCACTGTCGGCGCGCTCGTGATGCGCCCCAAAGTTTCTGACACTAACACGGCGGCCCCGTCGAACCTGTTACCAACTTCGACGCAGGCGACCGATGTGACTTCGCAAGCCGCCTCGCTGCGTTATAACGAGACACTCCCGGTGGTTAATAACGAAACACAAGCGACGCTAAGCACCCCGGCACTGACAGGCGACGAAGAGAATTACCGCACCGGGTTTACGGACGGATTCGCTGCGGCGCGTGAAAACAACGGTGGCACAAATCGCACGAACAACGCCTCCAACGCGACGCGCTCAAGCGAACGGGTGGTCTATCGCAATGCTCCGGCACGCACCCGTACGCGTTATGCTCGCGATTCGCGGCAGGCTTATTATGATTATACACCTCGTAAGCGTTCGTTCTGGTCGAAGCACCGCGACAAATTGACGGTGGCGATGGGCGCGGGCGGCGGCGCACTCGTCGGCGGTTTGATTGGTGGCAAGAAAGGCGCGGCTATCGGTGCGCTCGGCGGCGGCGGCGGCTCGGCTCTCTATACCTACAAAATCCGCAATCGCAATAACCGGCGTTAATCCCGAACGGCACAGTGTGAGATGAATCTCAGCATGAAGCAGACGGCGCAACGCGCAACCTCAGCTTTTCTGCTCGCTCTGGCGATAACGATATGGGCAGTTCCTTGTTAAGGGGACTGCCCATTCCTTTATGCCACGTAGTAAGCGTGCCGCCACTGCTATCCGACCAGAATATTCAAGCCTCCGGTACAACGCTCAGAGAGGCAGAAGCATCGGGACGCGCATGTTGCCCGTCGACGCGCGCTTCCGCGAAGTTGAAGGGCGCGGTTTGTTGGTCAGAACGTGGATCAACGATACCGGCCCATACGTTTTCGCCATCGACACGGGCGCGGGCGCGACGATCATCTCTCGACGCGTGGCCGATGAGTCGAAAGTTGCGCTCACAGGAGCGCGTCCGGTGCGCCTGAGCGGCTTGAGCGGCGCTCTAAGGGGTAACGGGGCGCGAGGCCGTGCTTCGCAGTCTCGCCATTGGCGAGAGCAGAAACACACTGCCCGCCAAAGGGTTTGTTATCGTAACCGACGCTTTGCCAACTGATCTCGACGGCGTCCTTGATCCAACCGAGAGCTACTATCCGCTCGGCTATACGATTGATCTTCCTCACGACATGATCAGCGCATTTGATCCGCGCGCCACACCCCTGCGCGGTCTGGCTGCGCCGGATGGCGGGGCAATCGTGCCATGGCTATTTGATGGAGGTAGCCGCCGTCCATTTATCCTGCTTGACGCGGGACGCCGCGCATTGCTCGATACGGGTTCGGGCTTCGGCCTCGCCCTCAATGAGCACGCGGCGCAATCGTTTGGCATCACCACATCGGTGCGTGGGCGAGAGCGTGCGGGTGTGCGAGACCTCGGGCGCGGACGCATTAACGCGCGGCGCGTCGAGCCGCTTACAGTGCAGATCGGCTCGCTCGTCCTGCGCCGCATCCCGACTGATTTACTTTCCGGCGCGGCGACGAGCGCGCCCGTGCTGCTCGGACGCGACGCGCTACGTCCATTCGAGATCAGTTTCGACCCCGTGAGTCGTTTGATTAGATTGCGACCGGGTGAAGAATCTTCCCGCCGTTAAAGTGAAACCTCAACCAACCTTCGCCGCGCGTTCAGAAAAAACTTGAAGCCGCCGCCCGCAAGCCACACAGACACCACGCCTTAAAATTCACCGACCAACATTGACACGCCTTCTGCTCATAAGTAACATGGCGGCAGATGCGTGTCTGCTCTCTTTCCAAAGTCACGCTCAACGGGTTCAACTCAGAGTTTCAGGCTGGAAGTTGGCGAAACCTTCCCCCGCAAAGGTATCCGTAAAACCATGAACCGCGCCGCCGTCTACATTCCCGAAAAACTCTTCTTCAAGATCGGCGAAGTGTGCGACATCACGAGCGTGCAGGCGCACGTCCTGCGCTACTGGGAGTCGGAATTTCCGATGCTCGCGCCGCAGAAAAATCGCGCCGGGCAACGCACCTATCGCAAGCGCGATGTCGAAATGGTCTTGCGCATCAAGGAACTGCTCTACGAAGACCAGTACACAATCGCCGGGGCCAAGAAGAAACTGGTCAGCGAAATTCGCGGTGCCAGCAAACTCAAGGTCGTTACGCCTGACATGACCGCCTCCACGGTCGAGGTGGCGGAGTCTGCACAAAACCCGACCGCGCACGCCACGCCTCAGGCAGCACTGGCGCAGAGCATCTCTCCCATACCCGCCCGGCCTTCTTACGCCAGTGATGAAGAAGTTGCGCCTGCGCAAACGAGCGCGCCGCTGACGGACGAACGCCTCGCCGCCCTGCGTCGCCTCCGCGAACAAATGCGCGAACTCTTGACGCTGCTCGACGCTTCCGAGTTCGAGCGAGATTCGCGTCGCAGATAGTTTTGCCCGCTTCTGCGCCAATTCCGCTTCGCGCGATTTGACAAAAACAGTTTTACAGAGATACTTAACAACATCACGGGATGTGGCGCAGCCTGGTAGCGCGCACCCTTGGGGTGGGTGAGGCCCCGAGTTCGAATCTCGGCATCCCGATCATGAAGGACTTCCGACTGAAAAGTCGGAAGTCCTTCAACTTTTATTATGTTGTCGGTATACCTGATGGCAGTTCGGCAACGTTTGACACCGCCGCAAACGAAAAGTTTTCGGTTCATCATCTACTTTTCATCTGACCATCATTTTTAGTCTTTTGCCGGATTCTTGAACTCTGCTGCCTTCATCCCGTTCTAATCTTCCATCTCCGCGATGATAATTTCCGACGTGAGCGTTTTATGCACGGGGCACTTGTGCGCGATCTCCAGCAGTCGCGCATGCTGCTCTTCGGTGAGCGCGCCTTCGAGTCGCACAGCGCGTTCGATGCGATGGACGAAGGTATCGGTTTTGCTTTCGCAATCGTCGCAGTCTGCGGCGTGGACGCGCTTCTGGCGCAGGCGCACCACGACCCGGTCAAGCGGCCAATTTTTGCGGCGCGCGTAGAGAGTGAGCGTCATGGAGATGCAACTGCCGAGCGCGCCCAGGAGCAGCGTGTAGGGGTCGGGTCCGGCGTCCTCACCGCCGATGCTCGCCGGCTCGTCAGTGATGAAAATTTGCTCATCGCCGTAACGCACTTCGTTTTGGAGGTTGGAGAGGGAAGTAACAGTGACATCGGACATAAGTTTTATCTCCTGCTAATGGTTCAGATCCATCGAGCATCATAGCAAATCCCACGCGGCTGATTCACTCCGCGTGGCATCATCCGGCGACGGCTGCTTGCAGTGGCGGGATGCGTGCGGCTACACTCGCCATGCTCCACGACAAAGAAACTCAGAGGCGAATGGCCTCGCCAATTGAGCGAGAGGATCGACGATGAAGATTCACGAGTATCAAGGCAAAGAATTGTTAAGGAAGTTCGGTGTCCCCGTGCCGCGCGGCATTGTGGCGCATACTGCGGAAGAGGCTTTCAACGCGGCGACAGAGCTGGGGACGGACGTGGTGGTCGTCAAGGCGCAGATTCACGCGGGCGGGCGCGGCAAGGGCGGCGGCGTCAAACTCGCCAAAAGCCCGGAGGAAGCACGCGAAGTGGCCGGGCAGATTCTCGGGATGAACCTCGTTACGCACCAGACAGGGCCGGAGGGGCGCAAGGTGCGCGTACTGCTGATCGAAGAGGGCTTGCCGATTGACAAGGAATTTTATCTCGGCATCGTGCTCGACCGCACGACGGGTCGCCCGGTCTTCATGGCGTCGTCGGCGGGCGGCATGGACATCGAAGAGGTGGCCGCCAACACGCCCGAAAAGATTCTCAAAGAGACGATTGACCCGGCCCTCGGCTTCCGCCCCTATCAAGCGCGTAAGCTGGCCTTCGGTTTGGGATTGCCCGCAGACTTGATCGGGCAGGCCGCGAAGTTTATGCAGACGCTCTACACGGCCTCCGAGCAGATGGACGCATCGCTTCTGGAGATCAACCCGTTCCTCCTGACGAAAGACAAACGCCTCATCGCGCTCGACGCGAAAGTCACCTTCGACGACAACGCCATGTTCCGTCACCAGGACTTCGCGCCCCTGCGCGACCTCAACGAAGAGGAGCCGTTGGAGATCGAAGCGTCGAAGTTCGATCTCAACTACATCAAACTCGACGGCAACATCGCCTGCATGGTCAACGGCGCGGGCCTCGCGATGGCGACGATGGACATCATCAAACTCGCGGGCGGCGAACCGGCCAACTTCCTCGACGTGGGCGGCGGCGCATCGCAGGAGCGCGTCGAAGCGGCGTTCAAAATTCTGCTCGCGGACGAAAACGTTCAGGCCGTGCTCATCAACATCTTCGGCGGCATCGTGCGTTGCGACATGGTGGCGCGCGGCGTGGTTGGCGCGGCGCAGAATCTGGGTTTGAGTTTGCCGGTCGTCGTCCGGCTCGAAGGCACTAACGTCGAAGAAGGCCAGCGCGTCATCCGCGAATCCGGCCTCAATTTCACCGTCGCCAAAGGCATGCGGGACGCGGCGGAGAAAGTGGTCGGGTTGGCAAAACAGCAAGCAGCATAGATGAGTTGCGGAATGCGGATTTCGGATGATGGATTGAAAGGCACTGCTTTCGTCTGCTAATCCGCAATCCGCAATCCGCATTCCGCAATATGGGTAAGTGGCTCAACATTCTCGTCATCATCAGTCGCTTTGGGTTGGCGGCGATGTGGGTGTTTGCGGCGGGAGCGAAGCTCTATACGCTGCATGATTTCGTCTTCAACATGAAAAGCCTCGTGCCGGAGCATTGGGCATTGCCCTTGACGATTGTGGTCATCGCGGCGGAACTTCTCGCCGCCGTCCTGCTCATCATCCCGCGCACCGCGCGTGCGGGGGGGCTTTTGACGGCGGCGATGCTCATCGGCTTCGCCCTGTACGGCCTTTACTACGTTTACGTGTTGCACGGCGAGCCGCTCGAATGCGGCTGTTTCGGCGGCATTATTGGAAGTCAACTCGGCGTTAAGACCGCGCTCCGAAACCTCCTGCTGCTCGTGCCTGCCGCGCTCGTCATCTTCGCGCCGCCGCGAGCGCAGAAATTCAGTTGATAAAGGCTGCCGGCATTCGCGCCGCGTCATGTGCGTCTCCAGTGGTGGAATTTGAGGAGGTCTAAAAAATTGAACTTCATAACTTTATGTTTGCTGTTCGTTGTGTTCGTGGGCGTGCAGGTTGGCGGGTGCGCTGATGAGGGCGCGTGCGAAAGCCAGAGTCTCGACCTGCGCGTCGGGCAGGAAATTTCTGTCGCAGGGCAGCAATTGAAGATCAAGTTTGTGGCCGTGCGCGAGGACTCTCGTTGTCCCGTCGGCGTCAACTGCATCTGGGCGGGCAATGCGCGCATCGCTTTGAAATTAACACAGGACGAGACGAAGACCGCCGAGGTTGAACTCAACACTGCGAACGAGTCGCGCGAGGCGAGCTATGCGAACTATATTGTCAAATTAGTGGACCTCGCTCCCCGACCGGTCGAAGGCAAGAAACTCGACGCGGGCGATTACGTGGCGACGCTGGCGGTGACGAAGAAAAGCTGACGGCGCGACCGTTTGATTCTGCAAAGATCACTCGACCGAATTCCCCGGCACAATTTGGAGGACGCATGGCGACACTTTCTTTCTGGGGCGGCGTCGGCACAGTCACCGGCTCGAAGTATTTGATCGAAGGCGCGAGCGGGCGCGTGCTCATCGATTGCGGGTTGTTTCAGGGCTTCAAAGAACTGCGCGAGCGCAACTGGCAAGACCCGCCCTTTGATCCCGCGAGCCTCGACGCCGTGCTCATCACGCACGCGCACATCGACCACACGGGTTATCTCCCGCGCCTCGTCGCGCTCGGCTTCAAAGGGCCGGTCTACTGTTCGCGCGGCACCGCCGAACTCTTAAAGATACTGCTCCCCGACTCGGCGCGCTTGCAGGAAGAAGACGCCGCCTATCGTAACCGTCACCACCTGACGCGCCACGCGCCCGCCCTCCCGCTCTACACCGAAGACGACGCGCGCGACGCTCTCAACCTCCTGCAACCGCTGCCGAACACCGGCGAGTCGGCGCAGGTTGCGCCGGGCATCCGCGCGGGTTTCCGCATCGCGGGACACATTCTGGGGTCGAGTCTCGTGCTCGTCGAAATCGAAGACGCGGGCGACGATGGAGCCGGTCGCCGCGTGCTTTTCTCCGGCGATCTCGGCCACTACAACCAACCGATCATCCGCGACCCGGTCGCGCCTCCGGCCTGCGATTACATGCTCGTCGAATCGACTTACGGCGACCGCCTCCACGACCCCGCCGACCCCAAAGACGAACTCGCACGCATCATCAATGAGACGGCGGAGCGCGGCGGCGTAGTGCTCATTCCGGCCTTCGCCATCGGGCGCACGCAGGAGTTGGTCTATCTCATCCGCGAACTGGAAGATGAAAAGCGTATTCCCGTCCTGCCTGTGCGCGTCGATTCGCCGATGGCCGCCGCCGCGACGCAAGTTTACAGCCGCCGCACGGAGGAGCAGGACGAGGATTACGCAAGCGTGCTGGCGCGTCCGCAACACCCCTTGCGCACACACTCGATGGTGACGGCTTCATCGCGCGAAGAGTCGAAGCGGTTGAATGAGGAACGCGGGACGCGCATTATCGTCAGCGCGTCAGGGATGATGACGGGCGGGCGCGTCCTTCATCACGCGCAGCGGTTTGTGCCCGACGAGAAATCAACGATCATTTTCGTCGGCTATCAGGCGGCGGGAACCACAGGGCGGAAAATTTTAGACGGTCATCGCGAAGTCAGTATCTACAAAAACAGAATTCCCGTGCGCTGCCGCATCGAACGCATCGGCGGTTTCTCCGCCCACGCCGACTACGCCGAAGTTCTGCGCTGGCTCGAAGGGATGCCCGCCGCCCCGCGCCGCTCCTTCACCACGCACGGCGAGCCGGAAGCGGCCCGCGCGATGGCCGAACACATCCGGCGGAAATTCGACTGGCGAGTTGACGCGCCGGAGTACGGCGAGCGGGTGGACTTAGCATAAGATTGCCGAGGGCGCGGGCCACGCGGCGAGATACGATTCAGGGGAGACGAAGCCGCTCCTGTGTTGGCGAAAGCGAGGAAGTGATGTCAGTTCAAATTGCGAAGCATTGGTTCACGGTCACGGAGTATGAACGGATGGGTGAACTGGGCATTCTGCCTGCGGAGAAGCGTTACGAGTTGATGAGAGGGGAGATCGTTGAGATGTCGCCGATTGGGAAACGCCACGCCGCGTGCGTCAAACGCCTGATTCGCATGTTGGGCAGTCAAGTGAATGATTCGATCATCATCAGCATCCAGGACCCGATCCAGCTTGACGACTATTCCGAACCGCAACCTGACGTTGCGCTGCTCAAGTTTCGCGACGATTTTTACAGCGAGTCGCTGCCCGCGCCCGCCGATGTGCTGCTCGTCGTCGAAGTCTCCGATACGACGCTTGATTATGACCGCCAATTCAAACTTGCAGACTATGCCCGCGCCGGCATCCCCGAAGTCTTGATCTGCAATCTGCCCGACGACCAACTCGAATATTACGCGCAGCCCGCCGACGGCGCGTATCAAGTCGCGCGCATCCTCCAACGCGGCGAGCGGCTGGCATCCGCGAGCATACCGGACGCCGTGTTTGACGTTGTCGCCATCCTCGGTTGAAGGCAGAAAGCGACATGACGCCGCTAGAGATTCAGCCGGAAGAACGCTATGCACTGTCGCAGATGTTTGGTGTGGGTTAGTTCGTAATGGGTCAGTTACGTGAGCAGAAAGAGACTCTCTTCAAGAACTATCCGTTTCACAAAGCAGTCGGGTAACTTTGAGATTCGAGTCTTGGCTGATCTTGTCCAACATTTCTTTGAACTTCTGG
>JBPCIP010000097.1:0-9716 GCA_051006195.1 Pyrinomonadaceae bacterium | reverse complement strand
TAGTAGCTAGGAGTGACCTCAACACATTGAGCAATTCGAAACCTTTTATGCAACAACGCCCACGTCTCATCTGACAAGTTATTTAAGCGAACTATATCAGGCCTCTGCCAATGGGGCGAGAAACTTCCGCCATGTAAGAAGCTATTTCTTAACGTCGAGCAAATGTACTCAGTTCTCTGCTCTCAGGAACGTGTGCTCGACGGCAAGCCACTCCTCTTTCAATAAACGAAAATCAATCAGGCCGGACGCTCTGGTAGCTGAACAGTTACAACCGTTCAGTTGTTTTGGAGAAAGAGGCTGGTCAATAGTCTTTTTATGATAGACAGCATTCGTGGTTGTGATTATGCTGTGCGCCAATGTTCAAAGATTTCGGCATCTCTGAGGAAGATTGGAACTCAACTCCACAGTCTGTCAAGACAGCACTCATCGCGCTGCAACATCAAGCGCGACTCCTGGAGATTCGCTTCCCGGCTTACGAAAAGAAGTTGGCCGCGCTTGAAGCCAAAGACGCTGAGATCGAGAGCTTAAAAACGGAAGTGGCTGCTCTACGTGAGCGACTCGGACAGAACTCCACTAACTCATCGCGCCCGCCCTCCTCTGACCCACCGCTAGTCGCTCGCGCCGTGAACCGAGCGGCAACAAGCGAGGCGCACAAGTCGGGCATCAGGGAGCGGGGCGCTCTCTCAAGCCCGTGGAGGAGGTTGACTCATTGTTCTTAACCTTTAAGATGCGTTCGAGCCAATGTCGCCGCCAGCCACGGATAGATTTGGTCGAAGCGCGAGGTCAGCCCGTTGAATTTGACTGGTTGGACAAACTATTATCCCGGTATCGACTGTACCCTTCATAGAAGATGGTAGGAAAGATGAACGACCAGCCTTCGACTGAAAGCCATGAGTGGATCGGCGCGAGCACCGACATCAGTGAACGGAACGCGCAGGAGGCGCTGCGACGCAGTGAAGAGCGGCTGCGCGTCGCCGTCGATGCCGCGCAGCTCGGCGCGTGGGAATTAAATCTCGCGACCGGCGCGCTTGAATGCACCGCGCGCTGCAAAGCCAACTTCGGCCTCCCGCCCGATTCGTTTCTGAGCTATGAAACTCTGTTTGCGTCCATTCACCCGGACGACCGTGCGGGAGTGCGCGCCGCCGTCGAGCGCGCGATACAGCGGCACGAGGTGTATGAGGCCGAGTACCGCGTCATCTGGCCTGACCGGAGCCAGCATTGGGTGCGCGCCAGCGGGAGCGCCCTCCACGACGAGCACGGCCAACCGCAGCGGATGGTCGGGGTGACGCTCGACATCACCGACACCCGCCAGAAAGAGCGGACGCTGCAATTCCTCATCGATCTCAATCAGGCGACGCAACCGCTCGCCGACGCCGACGAGATCATGTCCGTCACCGCCCGCCTGCTGGGCAGTCATCTGGGCGCGAACCGGTGCGCGTATGCGGAGGTCGAAGCGGACGAGGATCATTTCCGCATCACAGGTGACTACACTCTCGACACTTTCAGCGTCGTCGGGCGGTTCCAGATGTCCTCGTTCGGGATTGAGGCGCGGCGTTTGATGGTGGAAGGCACTCCGTATGTCGTCGATGACGTGACACTCGACGAGCGGGTGGGAGCGCGACTGCCAACTTATCGTCAGACGGAGATCGCGGCAGTGGTGTCCGTGCCGCTGCATAAGGAGGGGCGGTTCGTCGCAGGGATGGCGGTTCACCAGAAGACGCCGCGACACTGGACGCCCGAAGAGGTCGAATTGATCCGGCTCGTGGTCAACCGTTGCTGGGAGTCAATCGAGCGGGCGCGTGCCGTCAGGAGACAGCGCGAAGCCCATGATGAATTGGAGCGGCGCGTCGCAGAGCGCACCACCGAACTCTTAGCCGCTGTCAGCCGGTTGCGGGCGGAGGTGGCCGAGCGCGAGCGGGCGGAAGCCACTCTGCAAAAGGAGCAGGAGTATCTGGAGGCCACTCTGGAGAACATCGAGGACGGCGTCGTGGCCTGCGATGCCGGGGGCGTGCTGACTTTCTTCAACCGCGCGACGCGAGAATTTCACGGCCTGCCGGAAGAGCCGTTGTCTGCCGAGCAATGGGCCGCACACTATGACCTTTTTTTGGCCGACGGGCAGACGCGCATGAAGCGCGAAGAAATCCCGCTCTTCCGCGCCTTACATGGTGAGCGCGTGCGAAGCATGGAGATGGTGATCGCGCCGAAGCACGGTCCGCGGCACCGGCTGCTCGCGAGCGGACGGGCGCTCTACGGCGCGAGCGGAGACAAACTCGGCGCAGTGGTCGTCATGCACGACATCACCACGCAACGACAGGCTGAAGAAGAAAGAGTGCAATTGATTCGGGAGCGCGAGGCCCGCAAAGCTGCTGAAGAATCGAACCGTCTGAAAGACGAATTCCTGGCGACCGTCTCGCACGAACTGCGCACGCCGCTCACTGCCATCCTCGGCTGGGCGGACATGCTGCGGGCAGGGCAACTTGATGAAAAGACCGTCGCCGCCGCGCTCGACACCATCGGGCGCAACGCCCGCGCGCAGAATCAACTTATTGAGGATTTGCTCGACGTATCACGCATTATTACCGGCAAACTCCGGCTCGACATGCGGCCTGTTGAACTCGCGCCCGTCATTGAAATGGCGGCGGAGTCGGTGCGTCCCGCCGCCGAGGCCAAAGACATCCGGCTCCATGTCCTGCTCGACACGCAGGCCGGCCCCATCTCCGGCGACGACGCCCGCTTGCAGCAGGTGGTGTGGAACCTGCTCACGAACGCGGTCAAGTTCACGCCGAATGGCGGGAGAGTGGAAGTGCGGCTCGAACGCATCAACTCGCATGTGGAGGTCACAGTCAGCGATAGCGGGCGCGGGATCGACCCCAAATTCCTGCCGCATGTGTTCGACCGCTTCCGCCAGGCCGATCAGACGACGACGCGGTCGCACGGAGGATTGGGATTAGGTCTGTCAATTGTGCGGCAACTCGTCGAGTTACACGGCGGAACCGTTTACGTGGAAAGCGAAGGAGCAGGCCGGGGCGCGACTTTCGTGGTGCAGTTACCGCTGATGAACGCCCGGCGGCAAAACTCTGAGATGCCGGAACGCAGGCACCCTCAACCCGGCGTCGTCGCGCTGCCGGGTTGCCCGCCGCAACTGGTCGGATTGCGTGTGCTGGTGGTCGATGATGAAGAGGACTCGCGCGATTTGCTGCGCATGGTGCTCGAACAGTGCGGCGTGGAGGTCACGACCGCAGGGTCAGCCGCCGAAGCGTTGGAGTTATACAAGCGGTCTGCGCCGGACATCCTCCTGAGCGACATCGGGATGCCGGAAGAAGACGGCTACGAGTTGATCCGCAAAGTGCGCGCCTGGGAAACACAGAAGGACGGAGGCCGAGTCCCGGCCATCGCGCTCACAGCCTACGCTCGCGTCCAAGACCGGGTGCGCGCGCTCAACGCCGGTTATCAGGTACACGTGCCGAAGCCGACTGAGCCGCTTGAACTCATCGCGGTGGTCGCGAGCCTCGCCGGTCGGACGGGAACGGTCTGAGGTGGCTTCAACAGATGCCTTATCAACCGGGGGCAACAAAGTGACGAAGTCTTTATGGCAGGCCGATGATCAGGCGGCGCGTCTGCTCGAACTGACGAGCGACGATGCGCGCGCGAAAGAACTGCCGTTGCGCCACGATGTGCGCTCACTCGGTCTGCTGCTCGGCCAGATGCTCAGGGAGCAGGCCGGGGAAGATTTATACGACACGGTCGAGACGCTGCGACGTTTGACGAGCGAGCACCGCGAGTCACAGGGTGAGTTCGACGGCAACGAGCAGAACGCCCCTTCGGACCAGACACCATTGATGGCGCAGGCTGATGAGATCGTCACACACGTATCCGTCACACAAGCGTATCAACTAACTAAAGCTTTCGCCATTTACTTCGAGCTGACCAATCTGGCCGAGACCAATTACCGCAAATTGCGTCGCCGCGCCCGCACGCTCGCCGTGCATCTCCCGGCGTTGCCCGGCACCTTTCGCGGCACGCTGGAACGCCTGCGCGATGCGGGCATCGAATGCCACAGCGCGCTCGAACTGCTGCGGCGCATCGAAGTCACGCCTGTTTTTACGGCGCATCCGACAGAGGTCGCGCGCCGCACTATTCTCTTCAAAAGGCGACGGATCGCCGAGCAACTCGAACGCTTCAGCCGCCTCCCTCTCGCGGACACGGAAGCGCTGACCGCCGAGCGAGCCATCGCACGCGAGATCACCTCGCTCTGGCAGACGGATGAGATTCGCCGTCGCCAGCCCACCGTTATCGACGAGATCAAGATGGGTCTCGATTATTACCCGTCCGTGCTGATCGACACGCTGCCCGAAGTTTACGCGGAGATGGCGAGCGCGTTCTCACAAGTTTACGGCGTTCGTCCGGACGCCCGACAACTCCCTTCGGTGATCACCTTCGGTTCCTGGATCGGCGGCGACCGCGACGGCAATCCTTTCGTCACGGTTGAAACCACACGCGCGGCGCTGCTGATGGCGCGCCACACGATTCTCGATCATTACCTGACAGCCTCAGACCGTTTGCAGGAACAACTCAGCCTTTCCGTTTATCAGGTGAGTGTCTCCGCGTCTTTGCGCGCTCGCCTTGCAGAATATTCCGAGAGACTGAGCGGCGCGCCGGTGGAGATGGAGAAACACCCGCCCGCCGAACTGTACCGAAACTTTTTCGCTTTCGTTCTCTATCGTCTGCGCAGAGCGCGCGACGTGCCGGTTCACCCGGATGGTTACGCGGATGTCACGTCCTTTGCCGCCGACCTGCGGCTCGTCCGGGAAAGCCTCTGCGAGAACGAGGGAGGAGACTTGGCGGAAGGATTACTCGACCCGCTCCTGCGGCAGGCGGAGACGTTCGGCTTTCATCTGCACTCGCTCGACATCCGGCAGCACGCTCATGTCCATGCTCGCGCTGTAAGGGAACTGGCACAGGGGGCGCGGTTCGATGCGTCCGCCGATACCATGGTAGCCATTGATAAATCTGCGGATGAGATTCCAACTACCTCGGTGGAAACCGTCGCCCTCCTCGATAGTTTGCGCGCGGTTGCGACGCTCAAACGGAGTTTTCCCCCGCAGGCGATCCGTGCCTACGTGATCAGCGGCGCGGAGAAGGAACAGGATGTGCTCGCGCTCCTCTGGCTGCTGGAACTGTGCGGCGTCGGCGTCGCGGCCTCGCCGGAGCATAGCGATCCGGGCTTGATGCCCGTGCCTCTCTTCGAGTCAATCGAAGATTTGCGGCGCGCGCCTGAGGTCTGTCGCAAGCTCTGGACTTCGCCGCTTTACACCAGACTGCTCGACTCGTGGGAGCGGGAGCAGGAGATCATGCTCGGCTATTCGGACTCGAACAAAGACGGCGGTATGCTCACGAGTATCTGGGAAATCTATCAAGCTCATCGGGAGTTGCACCGGGTGGCGCGGGAGTGTGATGTCCGCCTGCGCCTCTTTCACGGGCGCGGCGGAACGGTGGGGCGCGGCGGCGGTCCGACTCACCGCGCCATCACTGCCCAGCCGCCCGGAGCCTTCACCGGAAAGCTCAGGCTCACGGAGCAGGGGGAAGTGCTGAATTTCAAGTACTCCGATCCGGTGTTGGCCGAACGCAGCTTCGAGTTGATGATCGCGGCTTCGTTCGACGCGCTCGCCCGCCCCGACGCTTTTCCGGTCGCAACGAAGTGGGTGACTGCGTTGGGAGAAATGTCGGCGACCGCTTTTGCGTTTTATCGACAGTCAATCGTCGAAAACGCGGAAACCCTCCGGTACTTTCATCAAGCAACTCCGGTGGGCGAATTTGAACTCGCCAAGAGCGGCTCACGCCCAAGCCGCAGGGGAGATGAAACGGGGAAGCGCGAGCCGCCCTTCCGGATCGAGAACCTGCGCGCGATCCCTTGGGTCTTCGGCTGGATGCAGAGCCGCCATGTGCTGCCCGCATGGTTCGGCGTGGGGCACGCTCTCGAACGCCACTGCGAAACAAACAAGGGCGGCGAAGACTTGCTGCGCACGATGATGACTGAGTTTCCCCTCTTCAACGACCTCATCAACAACGTCGAGAACGGCATGGCTAAAGCCGACCTCTCGATTGCCGAGCGCTACAGCACACTGGTGGAAGACGAAGCGTTGCGCCGCCGCGTGTGGCGCATGATCGTTGACGAGTTCGAGCGCACGCGCCGGATGATCCTGCGCATCACCGGCCAGAAAGCATTGTTGGACCACAATCCCGTGCTCGCTCGCTCCATTCGTCTGCGCAACCCGTATGTCGATCCGATGAGTTTGATCCAGGTCGAACTGCTGCGCCGCAAACGCGGCGGTGAGGACAGCGAAGAATTGAACTACGCGCTCGCCGCGACGATCAACGGGATTGCGGCGGGGCTGCGTAACACGGGGTAGATGCTGGATGATTCAAAGAGTTGCACCCTTCTACCTCGACACTTCGATGAGCGGGGTGGGTCGTTTCTCGCTGGTGGCGAGAATAGACTTTCCATCCAAACTGTAGCAGACGGCTTCGCCTTGCTGTCGCGTGCCCAGGTCAACAACCTGTGGCGTTTCCTTCCAGATCAGATCGAAAGAAGCGGAGGCATGAGGGGGAAGAATCAATTCGTACCCGCCGAAGTAATCGCAGAGAATGACCCGTTTGCCGTCGGGAGAAATGTCGCCGCCGGTAATGAGCGAGCCGAAGAGTGCGGGCACTTTCACTTCCCCGACGCGCCGGAGAACGTTGACGCCGGAGGCGGAGAAAGGCGGGGCGAGTTTGTAAATTCCGGCGACTTCCGCCGCCGTCTTGGTGACGATGTATAAAACTCCGGTCTGCGGGTGGACCAACAGGGCTTCGGCGTCGTGGCTTCCGTCCGGGTAGCGCAGGCGAATTTCTTCGGCTGGTTCAGTCGACATCAAACCTGATGTGCCCGGCAATGTCCCGGCGGGCGCGATTTTTGGTTCGATGATCCGGTAAACCACGATCTGTTCGCGCCCCCGCTGGTTGTCTCCGATGTCTCCCAGATAAAGATAGGGCTTTCCCGCGATTGGTCCGGGGCCGGCTGCGATGTCCTCCCAATCACGCGCCCGCGCGCCCTCCACCCGCCATACCCCGCGCCCCTTACCGCGCCGGTCAAAGGCATAAAGGTAGGGCTTGTTGCCGGAGTCGTTGTGGGTCCAGTAGATGCCGGGCGAAAGACGCGAGGCGACGAGGCCGCTGCTCTCGTCAATCGCCGGGTCTTCCAGTTCCGCGAGCACCTTCGGGCTGCTGTAGGAAGAAGACGACCGGGCAGCGGGCGAAGTTTTCGGCGCGGGTCGGGTTTGAGAGACGCGTGGACGGGATTTTTTCTGCGTCGAGCCTGCCAATCCGCTACAGCCGGGCAAGCAGCAAACGCAAATTATCAAGATTGTGAAAGTGATGCTATTTTTCATCTCGTGTGAGATTACCTGAAGACGCAAGCTCAAATCCATCGTCTCGCGGGTCAGGTCCTGACCGGCCTTGTGTCGTGAAGCAGCGTCGTTCGTCACAGTTCATCCGGAGGTGGCAAAGTTGAACGGTAAAGAGGGAGAAGTAATGACCGAGCGGGCACACCTGCGCGTCGCACGTCCGACAGATAATCTATCAGAGATAGTCAACTTCTATCGCGACGGCCTCGGCTTTGAGATGATCGGCTCGTTTGCCGACCACGATGGTTTTGACGGAGTCATGCTGGGGCACGACGGACTCGCGTATCATCTGGAGTTCACACACCGGCGCGGCCACCGGGTCGGGCGCGCTCCATCGGCAGACAATTTATTGATTTTCTATGTACCCGACCGGGAGGAGTGGGAGCGAGCAGTGGCGCGAATGATGGCGCACAACTACGAACCGGTCAAATCTTACAATCCTTATTGGGATACAAAAGGGAAAACATTCGAGGACGCGGATGGCTACCGGATCGTTCTGCAACAAGCCGGGTGGCGGCAATCGTGACACGAGCAAATAGCCAAAAGCTCCGGCGCGGGTCACACGAGCGAGGGCTCTGGAGGCGGGCATGAATTTCATCGTCATTTTCGGGCCGCCCGCTGTCGGGAAGATGACCGTCGGCTACGAGTTGGCGAAACTGACCGGCTGGCGACTATTCCACAACCACATGACGATTGATCTGGTGTTGAACTTTTTCGAGTTCGGGCAGCCGCAGTTTCACCGGCTGGTGTCGGATTTCAGGAGACGAATCTTCGAGGAGACGGCTGCGAGTGAGTTGCCCGGCTTGATTTTTACTTTCGTCTGGGCGCTCGATCAGGATTCGGACAAGACGTTCATTGAGCGAAGCTGCGACATCTTCCGCGAGCGGGGCGCGGGCATCTACTTCGTCGAGTTGGAAGCGGAGCGGGCGGAAAGATTGCGGCGCAACGAATCCGCGTTCAGGCTGTCGCAGAAGCCGCCCAAGCGGGATGTCGAAAAGTCCAGAGAGCGTTTGTTGGAGGACGACGAAAAGTACAAATTGAATTCAGCCGGCGACTTCTTCTGGAAAGAGAATTACCTGAAGATCAACAACACGGATTTGGCGGCTGATGAAGTCGCGCGAAAGATAGTGGCTGAATTCGGCTTCACCACTGTTGCCGGACACGCTGAATAAACCATTGATTGCGAAGCGTGACGACGGAGAGCGACCTCGCGCTTTCTCGGCTTACGTCAACACGCGCAGGTAGCTCCACCCGCCGGTGAGCAAATCCTCATCCGAGAGGCCGTCCGCGCTGTTGCCGGGAATGACGAACACGCCGTCGGCGATGATCGTTTCCGGGTTGACGAGCAGCAGTCCGCGCACCAGTTTGCCGATGGTCGCGCTCTGCCAGTAGAGCGATTCGTCCTTTATTTCCGCAGGCGGAAACGGCTCGCTCAGATTCAGGATGATGGTCACGGCGACGTAGTCTTTTTCGTTCGATAAGCGGAAGGCTCCGTCCACCGCGCCGGCCATTTCTTCGCTTTCTGTGGCGGTATTGGCGGAGAGTTCCGCCGCCCATGATTCAAACTCGGCTTCGGCTTGCGCGCGCCCCGTCTTGTAATCCCAGAATGCCTGACTCCAGTACGCCTCCTGATCGAGCAGCAACGCGAGCACACGCTTGATGTAACGGCGTTTGGCTTCGAGGTCTTCGAGCGCGCCGTCGGGGTCGGAGATGACCTCGGCCAGACGTGCGCGCAATGTATCTTCGCCGAAGGCGTGGATAAGAAGCTGGAAGCCGAAGAAATAAACTTCCGGCCCGTCGCCCCCCAGGATGTTTTGCAACCAAGACCTGCGCGTCATCTTCATCTCATAACTGATCCGGAAGAACAGATGGCGGGCGACACACGATCCGCCCGCCGATTATCATTCGCGGCTCAACCGGCAGACCCGCCACCGCCGCTGCGCCCGAACGAACCCGAACGACCCGGCGAGTAGTAACCGGATTTTCCCGCCCGCGTCCCGACCACACTGCCCGAAGGCGCGACGCGCACCGTGGTGCGACCGAAACCGCTCGGCTTGCTGCGCCCGACTCCGGCGGCGACTCCGGCGGCGACTCCGCTGCCTCTACCGCCGATGCGTGTGCCCGAAAACATCGTGGGACGCGCCGCCGGGATGTATCTCGGCGGCGAAATCGGGGGACGGACGGACGGGGGGCGGCCGCCCGCGACGAAGCCGGAAGTTCTGCTCTCCTCCCACGGGTAGGGGGGAGAGAAAGAGGACGATACGAAGAACAAGA
>JBPCIP010000096.1:0-37614 GCA_051006195.1 Pyrinomonadaceae bacterium | reverse complement strand
AGTAAGCGGAGTTGCCCGCGCTACTACTGTTGGCGCGCACCCGGTAGCGATAGGTGGTGTTCGCCGTGAGTCCCCCGTTGCTAAAGGTCACAACATTGGCGCCTCTGGTGGCAACGTACCTGAAAACAGTGCAAGTCGATCCCTGACAACGCTCGACGTTGAAGCCCGTCTCGTTCGTTGAGTTGTCCGTCCACCTCAAATTGATCTGACTGCTCGAGATCGCCGTCGTCTCCAAATTACTCGGCGCAGCAGGCTTGCTCGGTGCGCTGGCGACTTCGAGGTTGACGCCCGCTGTGTTGCCGCTCACCTTGCCGCGCGAGTCTGTCACGCTCACTGTCGCCCGGTAATTGCCCCCGCTATAAGTATGCGTGACGGTCGGGCTGGCTTGCGTGACCGGAGCCGCGCCGTCGCCGAAGTCGAACGTATAGGAGGCGATGGTGTCTGCCGGGGCGTCGCCATCAGGATCGCTCGATCCTGATGCGTCGAGCGTGACATTCAACGGTGCGTTGCCCGTCGCCGGATTTGCGCTCAAGGCTGCGACCGGAGCGTTGTTCGGGCGGCAGAAGGCATTACCGGCGAGCGTGTAATTACCAGCGCCCGTCGAATCATCGTTAAGGAGCAGAGCGCCGGCACTCTGTTGCGTCGCCGCGTTGATGTTGCCGATGACCTCGCCTGTCTGAAGTTCCGGGAAGACCAGGCTGTTGGCAGCCCTGCTGGTCTTTGTCGGGTTCGAGATTTCGATAATGATCGTGCCGTCCGGCGTGTAGATGCCGCGGTCGGCACGCCCGTCGGTGACGAGGCTGCGGATGCCGCCCGTGCCCGGCTCTGTGTGGCCGTAGCGATAGACAGGAGTTCCCAGAGGTCCTGTCGCGTCGTCCGTCACCATAGAGACGAACCACTCGGTATTCGTGCCGTTCGCGTTGGCGCGCGTGAAATAGACCGTCCAGCGCGATTCGGGCGGCGCAATCGGCTGAAGGTCGCCGACCTTGAGCGTGATGTAGAGTTTGTTGCGGCTCGACGCCGGATTGTACAACTCGGCGAAGCCCACCGAGCGAATGTCGCGTTGGGTGGCGGTCGTGATGTTGTCGCCCGCCGCGTCGGTTAGCACGACCACGCCGGGCGTGGCGCACGGATTTTGCACCACCGGCGCGTCGCCCACAGGGAATGTGCCGCAAGACTCGCTCTGGCCGTTCGCATTTTCGGCGGTAACTCTGTAGAAGTACTGCTTGGTCGGATCAGTTGTCGCATCATCGAAAGTGGTCTTGGTGCTCGTTCCGACGACGCCCTCAACACCGTTCTCACCTTCCTTGCGATAGATGTTGTACTTCGTGATAGGCGAGCCGCCGTTGTCGGGGGCCGACCAGTCGAGATGGACGACGCCGTTGCCGTTCCTCGCTACGCTGTTGACGCGCGGCGCGAGCGGCGTGGCCGCTCCCTGCGGGTCGAACTGCGCGAGCAGGCGCGGGCCGCCCGACTGGCGCACAATCGTTGCCACGTCGCTACGCGAGGTTGACGGCGAGGTGCAGCCGACGCAACCGTCAGCGTAAGCGCCGACGATGCGGCCTTCGTAGTCCATTTTGAGGTCGTTGAAATCGAGCAGGTTGCGGTCTGCGCCACAGGTCGTCCCGCCCGTGCAGATCGAGCCGAGTTGGACGGGGTCGTTCGGAGTTGTATCCACGGTCGACCAACTCTGACCGCCGTCGTAGGTGGTGGAGATGTACATGTGCCAGACGCCCTTGAAATTCGCCGTGTCCTGATAGTTGCCGGAGGTGGGCGTGCCGAGGAACATGAAGGCGGCGCGGTCGTCGTCGCCTGCGATGACTTGCGGAAAGACGACGTTGCGGATACCGAACGGAGTGCCGACATCAATCGGCGTCGAGAAATTCACCCCCTTGTTATCGGAGACGGCGATCATCGGGCGACCGCCCTGGCTGTAACCGAAATAGAGGCGACCGGCGGGAGCGCCCGTCGCATTTTTGACTTCGTCGCCGCGACCGACGCCAATTGAAGGGTCGTTGTTGCCGCTCGAACTGCCGGGAACGGTGCGGATTTTGAACGTCGTGCCTTCATCCTCTGAGATAGCGAATCCCTGCACGCCGCCGCCCTCGACGCCGGCAGCGGCGGGCGAGCAGCCTTTGTTCGGGACGTACACCGTACCGTCCGGCCCGACCGTGACGTGGCCGTGCAACCCGCCGCACTGCGTCAGGTTATACATCGGGACGGCGGGGCCGAAGGTCAAACCGCCGTCGCGGCTGATGCCCAACTGCGCGACTGCAATGTCCTGCGATGCATAGTAGACGGCGCTCGGATAGCCGGTGGTGCTGTCGGGCAGGCCCGGCACAAACGGGCCGATGCCGATGGTCTGGTGGTCAACGCCGGGATTGATCGGCGCGCCGAGGATGCCCGGCGTCCACGTCTCGCCGTCGTCATCGGTGAAGGCGAGAAAACTCGACTTCGGACCGAGTTGCGAAACAATGGTGCGCCCGTGACCGTCTTTGTCGGATTCGAGAATCGGGTCGAGCGTTGTGATGCCGGTCGTCGGCGCGGTCACATCCTCCCACGTCGCCTTGGCCGGGGAAGCGCAATCGTCGAAGCTCGCGCGCAGGGTTTGCAGCGCGGCGACGAACATGTATCTGCCGCCGGGATACTGCGCGGAGGGTTTACCGAAGCCGACCGACGGCTCGCCCGCGCTCGTGCCGAGGCCGCTGTTTTTCGGCGGGTTGTAAGTTTCAAAGCGCGGCGAAGTGCCTGCGCTGACGGTGCTGCCGCCGCCGGACGGGGGCGGGGGCGGGGCAGGCTTCTCTTCGAGCGTAATGGTTCCCGTGAAAGTGCCGCCGGCGACCGCGTAAGGGACGACCTGCACGGTGTACGTGCCCGACTTCGCAGCGGCGATGACCGTTTCAGGAATGCCGGGAGAATTGCCCGAACTGCCGACTTCTGACACGTTCAGGTCGTAATCCTCCGCCGGGCTGGGCCACGAGATATTGATTCTGACTTGGTGCGTATCTTCGTAAGACAGCGGGACATCAATCGTCAAAGCGTATTCGTCGCACGGCAATTCCGTGCAGTTAAGCTCGGCGGTGCCCGACGGGTTGGAGACGAGATTCGGCCCCGCCGTATAAGTCAGGGTCGGGCTGGCGACCGAGAGCGTCCCGCTCGCGGGACTGGCAGCGGAACCCGCCATGGTGACGACTAAGGCGGCGGCCATGCAGACCACCGACGCCAGCATAATTCTTGTGTGTAATGCTATTGAACCAAAACGTTTTGATGATTGGTGAATTCTTTTATGAGAATTCCGAGACATAAGCAGTTCTCCTTACGTTGAATGGTCGGTTGGTCGATGGTCTTGAGGGATTTATCATCCCCCGGTCAAGTTCAGATTCTCAGCAGGGCTAAAAAATTAATATCTGTCGCCTCAGGTCGAGCGCAGCCCCTCATAACTGACCAAAGTGAAACAGTCGATTGCAGGACGAGAGACAATTTCCCATAAGGTGGTTGAGGAAAACTTGAGACCTGAAGTTTCAAGCGCGTGTCGTCGGACACTTATTCCACTTCCGCTCGCGTCGTTAACAGACGATGTGCGAAGGGCGGACACACATTTCGACGCAAACACCTCAATTAAGGAAGTTAGTTCTTTTGCTAGCGATTAATACTTTTAAGAGAAGTTTTGTAAACCAGAATGCTTGTTTGTGGAAGGCGACGAAAGGCGGCCAAATGATTTGCCTTCGTCCGCTCTGGGAGTACGCGGTCGGGAACGCGGAATGCCGATTTTTTAGTTTACAGCGGCGGACATTACCACAGCCCCGGATTTCCCGTCAATTTCCCGGCGGCCTGCTGCGGGGCCGTCCGAACCAGCGTAGCCCAACGCATAGCTTTAGAGTCAGATCACCACAAGACCTGATTCGAGAGTATTGTGAGATTAATGGGGGAAGTCTGTGCCGGTGTTCGGCTGGCAGCGGATGCTAATCAGCTCTTTTGATGGAATAGGTCGTAAAAAATTGGGGGTCGCGGCCACGCGCCACCACGAGGCCCTTCGGTTCCTTACCGTGCGCCGCCAAGACCCATATGTAATGATAATTGTTGATTGCTACGTTGCCGATCTGCCGGGCTTTTTTGAGATTCCCGATGTCCTTATAACTCATGCGTTGGCCGTCCGCGCGTGCCACTGCCGTCACGAAGCGCACCTGCGCTTCCTTGTCAAACCCGATAATGATGTGTGAGAAACGCGGATCGCTCACTTCCCACACCTCCTGTCGCTTTCTTTCTTCCCGCTCCAGACGACCGATTTTCTGTAATTGCCGGTGAGCATCTTCCTTGCTCATGCTGAGTTTGATGCCCACGATATCGCGTTGCGGTTCGTTGCCGGCGGCAGCGACGCTCAAGGCACACAAGAGCGAGAGCAGGCAACCTGCAATTAGCTTTTTCATCATCACAAACTCCTTAACTCAATGTGGGATCGCACAACACAGAATCGACCGCCCCCTTATGCGACCGTGCGTCGGAAACCAACTTTAGTAGCAAACGTTAATTTACACAAATTCCTTTTGCCCGTGTAAACCCGGCTCAAATCCTGTCGCTGCCGCAAAGTCGATGGTTGGAGAGCAGCAAGAATAATGTAGGAAGATGAATTTCGGAATCCGACCGAGGCCATCCGTGGCTCTGGCTGAAAGCGTTTTCCGGTGTGGCGCTTGCTCTTAGCAATGCAAAAGTTAAACTTTCGATGAAGTCAATTTCTTGCGCGGACTCGTCGTCGTGGCCTACAATGCTGACTGTCTCCCTAGCGTCCCCAACTTCTTTCGTTTGTTAACGTGCCAATCGTTTTTTTTACGTCTTCAGGCATCGCGCCCGCGTGATTCAGGAATCGTAAGGGTACAAAGTTTAGCTTCGCAGGAGTTTATCTCGACAACTCCGGAATCTGGAGGTTTCATGAGAGCACAGCGCCACTATCCCGGACGCCGCTCCGCGCTCGTCTCTTCGCTCGCCGTTGTCATCGGCCTGCTCTTCATCACGTCAACCGTGAACTTCGCGCAACAGAAAAACGCGCCGCCCACTGCCGAACAACCCGCTGCCGCCCCCGTCGCCGCTTCTGCCCATGCCAGCACCGGCAGCAACGGCGCGCTGCCCGCTGATGACAGCCAGGAGATCGTCAACACCGACCTCATTACCTTGAACGTCACGCTCACGGACACCTATGGCCGCTTCGTCACCGGGCTGACGAAAGAAGCTTTCACCGTCCTCGACAACAAAGAGCCGCAGGAGATCACATTCTTCTCCGATGAGGATGCGCCCGTCAGTTTGGGCGTTATCTTCGACGTGTCGGGTTCGATGGGTAAAGATAAGATCGCGAAGGCGCGCGACGCGCTCAAAAATTTCATTGAGACGAGCCACGGCGGCGACGAATATTTCCTGATCGGTTTCAACAGCCGCGCCCAACTCCTGCTGGACAAGACCCGCGACGCCGACGCCCTCCTCACCAAACTGACCTTCATCCAGACCAAAGGTCAGACCGCGCTCTATGATGCCTGCTATCTCGGCGTCGAAAAGGTGACGCGCGGCGCACACCCGAAACGTGCGCTCCTCGTCATCAGCGACGGGCAAGACAACAGTTCACGCTACACCTTCAGCGAATTGCGCCGCATGTTGAAAGAGACCGACGTGCTCATCTATGCCATCGGGATCACGGATCGCGGCAATCCGAGCGGTCTCGACGTGTCGGGTCAAGCCATTCTCGACGAATTGGCCTCCGTCTCCGGCGGGCATGCGTTTTTTCCCGACACTGCCGCCGAGATGAACGAGATTTTCGAGCGCATCGCCATCGAACTGCGCCACCAGTATTCCATCGGATACAAACCGAAAAACTTCATCAACGACGGCAAGTGGCACAAGCTCAAAGTGAAGGTCACGCCGCCGCGCGGGTTGCCCAAGCTTTACGTGCGCAGCAAAGAAGGTTACTTCGCCACCACCACGCCGCGCTAAACCGACGTGCGCGGCGGGCAAACTGGCAACGCGCAAGACGCTTGACTCCTCTAATAACAGGTGTGCGAGCGACGCCAAGTTCGCTTAAGTTCTTTCCAGCCCCAGCCGCGCGAAGCCAAACTTTTTTGGCTGACACATGAAGCGCCCCGCCACATCTCAGCCGTTCCGTCGAAACGGCAGAAGTGGTTGGGCGCTTCGGCTTGCTTTCCGGCTGGCCGTCGCGCCAAGGGTTTTAGCAGTGTTAGTTTAGAGGAGATAGCCGGGATGTCACACCGCACAGTTAATCGCAAAAATCGTCGCGCGAAATTGTGGCTCTCCGTAGCCTTGATCGCCATTGTTGCCGCCACTTTCGCGCGCCTGACGACGCACGCGCAGAATCAGACGGACGACGCGCGCCCGCGCCGTGCGACGACACAGCAGCAGCAGCAGCAGCAGTCGCAGCAACCGCAACCTCGCCCGGCCAATCCGACGCCCGCGCCGCCGGTTCTCCAACAGACCACCCCTCCTGCGTCCACTCCATCTCCCACGCCGGCAGAGCAGGGAGAGGAGATCGACCCGGACGAAGTCGTCAAGGTTGACACGAGCCTCGTGAACTTGAACGTGCGCGTAATTGATCGGGCGAATCGCCCGGTCAACGATGTCCGGCAGGATGACTTTAAGGTGTTCGAGGACGGCGTGCCGCAACAAATCTTCTCTTTCACCCGCGCCGAAGTGCCGATCAGCTACGGCCTGCTCGTGGACAATTCCGGCTCGATGCGAACCCAGCTTGAAAAAGTTATTGACTCTACCCGTACCATCATCGAGCAGAACAAACCCGGCGATGAGACGTTCCTCCTGCGTTTCGTCGATAGTGATGAAATTAAAATCCTGCAAGACTTCACGGCCAATAAGGACGATCTCTTTGACGCTTTGGACGACATGCACACCGAGGCCGGGCAAACTGCCGTCATCGACGCCGTGTATCTCGGCGCGGAACACGTCGGGCAATACAAAAAAGGCGACGCGCTCAACGATAAACGTCGCCGCGCCCTGATCCTCGTCACCGACGGCGAAGACCGCACCAGTTTCTACGATCAGAAAGACCTCTTCGACTTGCTGCGCGAAAACGACGTGCAGATTTACGTCATCGGCTTCGTCAACGAACTCGACTCGAACGGCGGCATCATCCGCAAAAGCTCGAAGGACAGGGCCGTCAACTTGATCAACAAATTCGCCACCGAGACCGGCGGGCGCGCTTTCTTCCCCGCCTCGCTCGCCGAACTCCCGAACATCGCGCAGGAGATCACGAAAGATTTGCGCACACAGTATGTCGTCAGCTATAGCCCGACCAACAAACGGCGCGACGGCACGTTCCGCAAACTGAACGTCAGGATCGAGGAGACGGGCAAACGCGACAAGCGCATCGCCATCACGCGCTCCGGCTACACTGCCCCGCGCGGCGGCGACGCCCCGCCGCCGACACCATCACGCGCGACTTCGACCTCTGGCAAGCGGCCTTGAGCGCGTCTGCAACTGAATTATAAGTAGGTGTGGAAACACCATATCGCCCCCACCCGTCGTGCGCCAAACAGCCGACAGGCGGGGGCGATATGGTGTCTGAAGTAAATCTGCGGGCGGATGTTTTTAATCGGCTCTCGGCATGAGCGAAATCTGCCACGCGATGAAAGCGGTAAAGGCGAGCGCCGCGATCAAGATCACCAGCACGACCGGCTCGATCCCCAGAAAGTTTTTTGTCCCGTCTCCGCTCTTCCCATCGAGACCTTTCGGGACATTCAAATGATCGGAATCAACGATGAGCGCGCCGTGTTCCTGAATCAAGCCGCCATTGTTCGCGACGTGACCGTTCGCGCCCTGCCTCTGCGCGGCGCGTGCGTTTTGCTCTTCGAGCGGGGCGAGTTGCGCGGCGAGACGCGCTGTGTCGCCCTTCTTATTTTTCTTGTGCGGGAACAGGTGCATATGTTTCATAGCCAGTTCACTTTCTTCAGGTACAAGTAGAGTCCCGCGCCGATGCCGACCATCGACAGCAACGCGAAGACGTAGCCGTACTGCCATTTCAATTCGGGCATGAGATCGAAATTCATCCCGTAGATGCCGGCCACCAACGTCACCGACATGAGGATCGTCGAGATCGAAGTCAGCCGCTTCATGATCTGATTCATGCGGTTGCCGGAGACGGAGAGATAGGCGTCCATCGTCGAACTGAGCATGTCGCGCAGGGTGTCAATCGCGTCGGCGACGCGGATCAGGTGGTCGAACACGTCTTGGAAATAGAAGTGAATTTCGCGCGGGAAGATCGGCTGCTCACGCCGGAGCAGCGTGTTGAACACGTCTCTGAGCGGCGTGATCGAGCGACGCAGATAAAGGAGTTTTTTCTTAATGCTGAAAATCTCTTGGATGGCCTCCGGGCGAAATTCGCCGAAGATCGAATCTTCGAGATCGTCCATGCGCTCGCTGACCACATCGAGGAGCGGCAGGTAGTCGTCAACGATGGCGTCGATGAGCAGGTAGGCGAGCAGTCCTGAGCCTTGTTCAGCGCGATCCGACCATTCGTACCAGAGCCGCGAGGCCGTGTCGATGGCGCGGATGGGGCGGCTGTGGACGGTGACGAGGTAGTTCTTGCCGAGGAAGATGTTCAACTCGCGCAGTTCGAGCCGGTCGTTCGTCCCGGCCAGTTGAGCTTCGTAAAGCACGATGAAATAGTAGCCCGGGTATTCCTCAACCTTCGGACGCTGGTGCTCGTTGCGGCAGTCCTCAATCGAGAGCGGGTGAAAACCGAACTCCTCGGCCAACTCTTCAAAGTCATGGCTCGTCGGGTCGCTCACGTCGGCCCAGACGACGTTCTGGGCTTCCACGCGCAACTCGCTGATGTCAGCCGCCAGGCAGTTTTTCGTGAACTCTTTGGTCGTACTATTCAGGCAAACGGTTGTGATCACGATTGATTTCCTCTCAAGAAAAGTCGTTACTGAGTATACTGTCGCGCGAAGTTTTGCAAGCAAATTAATTTCACCGGCCCGGACGACGCTTAAAGAATTTGAGCCGCCCATCCCACACGCCCGCAGCGACGAGCAAGCGAAAATTGATCTTCTCTCTCCTGCTCGCCGCCGTCTTTCTCATGATGTCCGACGCGCGCTCACGCAATTCCGATTTGGGCAAAGGCCAACTGCAAGGACAACTCGGCGGCAACTATACGGTGCGTAAAAATCTCACGCTCGACTTCGGCCTCATCGCCGGACGCTTCGCGGCCAGCCCGCGACTCGGCGCGCAACTCGGCATCTCGTTGGACTTTTAGCCGTTCCCGCCCTGCTTTTACATAACTGTTACATTCGCCCCGCCTGTTTCCTGCTACGATTAGCCCGGGTACAAACATCCTACACAACGGAATAACTGAATTTCGGACATTAGCTACGGGGGACAAGAAATGAGCACACAGGGGATGAGCGCGCGGCAGATAGAAGGGCAGCGCAACGGGGTGATCAACTGGGCGACGACCATCACGATGGTCATCTTCCATGTCGGGGCGATTGCCGCCCTCTTCATGTTTACGTGGAAGGCGCTCTTCGTGACGCTGGCGCTGTGGTGGATCGCCGGCAGCCTCGGCATCGGCATGGGTTATCACCGCCTGCTCACGCATCGCGGTTTCAAGACGCCGAAGTTCGTCGAATATTTTCTGACCGTGTGCGCCACGCTCACGCTCGAAAGCGGCCCCATCCAGTGGATCGCCACGCACCGCATCCACCACTCGCACACGGACGCCCCCGGCGACCCGCATAGCCCACGCGACGGCACCTGGTGGGCGCACATGGGCTGGATTCTCACGGGCACGGCGCAGCAACACGACGAAGCGACGCTCCGGCGTTATGCGCCCGATCTGATAAAAGACCCTTTCCACGTCTGGCTCTCGAAATGGTTCTGGGTCCCGGTCGTCGTGCTCGGAGTGCTGCTGCTCGTCTTCGGCGGCTGGTCGGTCTTCTTCTGGGGCATGTTCCTGCGCACTACCTTCGGGCTGCATGCAACATGGCTCGTCAATTCCGCGACGCACCTCTGGGGCACGAGGCGTTATGAGACCACCGATGATTCGACCAACAACGGCCTCATCGCCCTGCTGACCTTCGGCGAAGGATGGCACAACAACCACCACGCCCACCCGCGCGCCGCGCGCCACGGCTATACGTGGTATGAGATCGACATGAACTGGTACGGCATCCGTGTGCTGCAAATGCTCGGCCTTGCCACCGACATCAAATTCCTTCCGAAAGTTGAAGCGGGAGCCGTCGAAGACAATGACACAGGCAACGACGCGCTTTCGCAAGCGGCCTGAGACCAGAACGAACAGGTAAAAGAGTAAGGGGAAAGGCGAAGGCCGTGCGCAATGAAGCCGGTTCTTTCCTTCCCCTTTTACTTTTCCTCTTTTCCCCTTTCCCTTGACAACATCGTTTGCGCCCTTCCCCTTCCGCCCTCCGCTTTCCTACAATGCTCGTATGCGTCTGAGCGGTCGCCGCAAATCCATCGTCTTTTTCATCACGCTCGGCTCGTGTCTGGTGGCGTTGGCCGTGGCGCTCAACGTCGGCTGGATTCTGTTGAACTGGCGCGAAGTGGCGTTGCTGGTCCTCGGCATCATCTTCTTCAGTTTGATCATCGCCGGACTCGTCCTCAACACAACGTTTCTCGTGCGCGAGATTCGCCGCAACGAACAACACGACGCCTTCATCAACGCCGTCACGCATGAACTGAAAACGCCCATCGCCTCCATCCGGCTCTACCTCGAAACGCTCCAGACGCGCGACGTGGACGAACAACAACGGCGCAAGTTTTATCAAGTGATGCTCGCCGACAGCGACCGCCTGCTGCACACGGTCGAACAGGTCTTACGCGCCGGGCAGAGCGGACATCGTCCGCGCAAGCACAAGAGCGATCCCGTCATCGATCTGGCCGCCATCGTCCGCGAATCTCTCGAACTCGCACGCACGCGCTACCCGCAACTCGCCGACGGCACGTTCAGTTACGCGGAAAAATTCAGGAACGGCGACCGCGCGTTAATCAGAGGCGATGCCGACGAGTTGCGCGCCGTCGTATCTAACTTGCTCGACAATGCCGTGAAGTATTCGCCCGATGAAGTGCGCGTCTCGGTGCAGGTGATGGCGCTCGACGCGCGGCGGCTCGCCGTGCGTGTGAGAGACCACGGGATCGGCATTCCGCAGGCTCAACTCAAACGCATCTTCAGACGCTTCTACCGCGTGCCGGGTCGCGTCATGGCGCGGATCAAAGGGACGGGCTTAGGACTCTTTATCGTGCAATCGCTCGTCAAGAAACACGGCGGGCGCGTCTATGCCGAAAGCGAGGGCGAAGGGCGCGGCAGCACTTTCACAATTCTCCTGCCGCGAGTTGAACGGGGATGACCGCGAGCGTTCTCATCGTCGAAGACGAACAACATCTGGCCGACGGGTTGCGGTTCAATCTGGAAGCGGAAGGTTATCGCGTCGAAACAGTCGCCGACGGCGAGACGGCGTTGGAGAAGTTGACCGCCACGAACGCGCGCTACGAAGCGGTCGTGCTCGACGTGATGCTGCCCGGCATCGACGGTTTTACCGTCGCCGCCGAACTTAGGCAGGCCGGGCAATTCGTGCCAATCCTCATGCTCACGGCGCGCGGTCGTCCCGAAGACGTGCTACGCGGCTTCGAGGCGGGCGCGGATGATTATTTACCAAAACCTTTTGAACTCACGATCCTGCTCGCCCGCCTGCGCGGGTTGTTGCGCCGCCGCGAATGGCTGCATCGCGATCAGGCACAAGCGACGGCGAACGACTGGGTGAGCGCAAGCGACAATTCGCCGACGACGACAACGGGCGAGGCCGCGATGGGGAGCGTTGAGGATAACGAACGCTTCGAGTTTGACGGAAAGACGATAGACTTCGACGCGTTGGAATTGCACGTTGAGGGGCGCGTGGTGCGTCTAACGTTGATGGAGGCGGATTTGCTGCGTCACCTGATCCGGCACGCGGGCAAAATCGTTTCGCGCAAGTCGATGCTCGAAGAAGTCTGGAACTTGCGCGAGGACACGGACACGCGCGCCATCGACAACTTCATCGTCCGTCTGCGCAAGTACATCGAAACGGAACCCGCCAAGCCGCGCCACCTCCTGACCGTGCGCGGCGTCGGCTATCGCTTCATCCCTGAACCGGACAAAGGGATGAGGGATAAATGAAGAAAAGCACTCAACCGCTTGAATGCTTTCTTTCATCCCTCATCCCTCCGCCCTCATCCCTTATTTCTCACCGAGCCGCTGATCTTCTTGCGCGTCGTCTCGCCCGTGTGCAGGACGGGCAGCCCCGTATCGACTTCGGCGTGCGGGCGCGGGATAACATGTGTGGCGACCACTTTCCCCACGCGCGCCGCCGCCGCTGCGCCCGCGTCCACCGCCGAACGCACTGCCGCCACGTCGCCCCTGACAATCGCCGTCACCAGCCCCGCGTCGATCTTCTCATAGCCGACGAGCGTCACGTTCGCCGACTTCACCATCGCATCCGCCGCCTCGATCATCGCGACCATCCCCATACATTCCACCATGCCGAGTGCTTCCATAAACGTCTCCTTCAAATTGCTGCAAGATTGTGATGACCCATTTTACACGGCTTCAATTCCGCAGCGAATGAATCGGAGCGGGGATGCGACCGCCGCGACGGATGAAGTCGGCGCAGGAGAAAGTGTTGACGGGCATGACGGGGGCGGTGCCGAGGAGGCCGCCGAACTCAACCGTGTCGCCGACCACTTTGCCGGGGGCGGGGATGATGCGCACGGCGGTCGTCTTGCTGTTCATCACGCCGATTGCCATTTCATCGGCGATGATGGCGGCGATGGTTTCGGCGGAGGTCGCGCCGGGCACGGCGATCATGTCGAGGCCGACCGAGCAGACGCTCGTCCATGCTTCCAACTTTTCGAGCGTCAACGCGCCGACGCGCACCGCTTCGATCATCCCTGCATCTTCCGAAACCGGAATGAACGCGCCGCTCATCCCGCCCACGGAACTCGAAGCCATCACGCCGCCCTTCTTGACGGCGTCGGTGAGCAGGGCGAGGGCGGCGGTCGTGCCCGGCGCGCCCACGCGCTCAAAGCCGAAGCCTTCGATGATCTCGGCGACCGAATCGCCCGCAAGCGGCGTCGGCGCGAGCGAAAGATCGATGATGCCAAAGCGCAAATTCAGACGCCGCGCCGCTTCGCGCCCGACGAGTTCTCCGGCGCGGGCGAGTTTGAAGGAGAGTTTTTTGATCAGTTCGGCAAGTTCGTGCAGCGGCAGATCGCGCGGCGCGTGCGCGACGGCATGATTGATGACGCCCGGCCCCGACACACCAACGTTGATGACGGCCTCCGCTTCGCCGATGCCATGAAATGCGCCCGCCATGAACGGGTTGTCTTCGACGGCATTGGCGAAACAGACGAACTTGGCGCAGGCCAAACCGCCCGTCTCGCGCGTCAACTCCGCCGCGTCTTTGATCAACCGACCGACGCGTGCGACAGCGTCCATGTTGATCCCGGCGCGCGTCGTCGCCACGTTGACCGATGAGCAGAGCCGCTTCGTCGTCGCAAGAGCTTCGGGGATCGAGTCGAGAAACACGTCCTCCACGTTGGTCCAACCTTTTTGCACGAGCGCGGAATAGCCGCCGAGAAAATCCACGCCGACACGCGCCGCCGCCTCGTCAATCGAGCGCGCGAGTTTCAAACAATCGCTCGCGCTGCGTGCGCCCCCGGCGATAAATGCGGCGGGCGTGATCGAGATTCTTTTATTGGCGACGCTGATGCCGAACTCGTCGCTGATCTGATTGACCGTCTCCACCAGATGCTCCGCCGTGCGTTCGATCTTGGCGCGGGCGCGCTCCGCCGTGCGTTCGATGGAATCGCTCGCGCAGTCGCGCAGAGACAGACCGAGCGTGACGGTGCGCACGTCCAGGTGCTCCATCTCGGTCATCCGCAAAGTCTGCAAGATTTCCGCTTGTGAATATTCCATAGCAAAGTTTTCGCCGTCTTAACCGAGGATGTAACTGAAGAGCAGGAAGAAGAGGAAGAGCAGGAAGAGCACGGCGGCCACGATCAGGAACCGCACGCCCGGATCGTCCGTCGCTTCATCAAAGACGACCGTGGAAGCCTCGCGCAACTTTTCCACGCGCGGTCGTAAATTTTCTCCGACGCTCGCGCCGACATTCGCCGCGCGTTGCCGCATGTTGCCCCGCGTCTCCGGCGGCGCGGTGGTGGCGGCGGCGCTCTCCGCTGCGCCACTTTTGTCCTCAGACGTTTGCCTTACATGCCCGTCATCCGCATTCCCCGACGATGCCTGAACCGCTGGCGATGCTGCCTTCGCCGCGCCCTGATGATTGTCGGAGGCGGGCGATTCTTGAATGCGCGCCGGCAGTTTGTCGTTCAGCGTGGTGGCCGCACGCACCGCTTCTTCCACTAATGCGCTCTGCTGCGCACGCACCTGCGGCTCTCGCGGCAGCGAAGCGGCGGGCATGTCAACAGACACCCCATCCATGGGATTCCCACACTGCGGGCAGAACGACGCCCCCCCCCGCACGGACGCCCCGCAAGCCCGACACCGACGCGCTATCTCAGGTTCCATAAAACAGAGATCAGAGGTTAGAGGTCAGAGGTTAGCCGGAAACAGTCTACACTGATCTCTAGCCTCTGATCTCTGACCTCTGCTTTCAAATTCTGTGCATCGCGTTGAAGAGGTCTTCGCGTTGAGCATAGACGCGGACGCCGAGTTTGTCTCCGGCGGCGCGGAAGCGTTCTTTGAGCGTCGAGACGGGCGCGTCCGAACGCGATGAGTCGGCGATGATGACCATCGCGAATTTGCCCTGCACGACCGTCTGATTGATGTCTGCGATGCTGCAACCGGACTCGGCGAGAATCTGCGCCACCGCTGCAACGATGCCAGGATGATCCACGCCGAAGACCGATACGATCAGGCGTTTGGACGATCCTCCCGCTCCAGCTGCGCTTTCCGCCAGACCGCGCGTTTCGCCGCCCGCCGCGCTGCCGTTGTTGCCCTCCACCACCGGCTCAATCGCGCGGTAGATGTCCGTCACCAAATTCTCCACTGTCCGCTCGTCGGCCTGCGCCCCCAAACGCCCGTAGACAGCCCGCGTGATGCGATAAATCAGTTCCTCGTTTGCCATAGTTCAGTAAGCAGTAAACAATAAACGGTGAGCAGTAAGCAGCTTTCGGTTGTTGACTGTTTACTGCTCACCGCCTACTGTTCACCTTCTTGAGCCGTTATCTCCGGCTCTCAACTCTTGCGCAGTAGATTCGAGTTCGTCCGACGCGGTGTCCTGCACATCCATGCGATCCACGATGCCGACGACCGCCGCTTCAATCGACATCTCCTGATCGCCGATGGCCGAGCGCGCTGCCTTGCCGAAGGCGCACAACACGACTTCGCCCACGCCCGCGCCTAGCCTGTCCGCCACCACGATGATGCTGCGGTTCGGCTCTTTGTCCAGTTCAATCGGATGCACGATCAGAAACTTTACGCCCTCCAAATCAGGCGCTTTCTTCGTTGACCAGACCGTGCCCACTACTTTACCGAGAAACATAAGCAGTTTTCAGTTTTTAGTCAGAACATGCTGAAAACTAAAAACTGTTTACACCTTCGCGAACACCTCCGCCGGGTCGCCGATGTCGCGCGCCGAGGGAGTGATGATCGTTTTGGCGTTGACGTAAATCTTTTCGCCTTTCTGGATGGCGCGGCGCACGTCGTCTTCGGAGACGAAATCGATGGCTTTGTGCCCGTTGCTTTGCGCCGTTGCGCTACTGCCCGACATATTTGTATTGGCAGGCTTCGCAGACGGCCCAGCGATTTGTGGCGTGCTCTGCGGGGTCGCGGTTGAACTTCCGTTAGCACCGCCGGTATTGCCGCCATTTGACTGCGATGCGGTGGGCGCGGCTTCCGCATGTGGAGCGGCGCTGCCGCCCTCTGCGCGGTTTACTTCGATGTCGATCACGGGCTGCGTGGGCATCGGTGCATTGACAGCGTGCAGGGGGGCGTTGTAAGTCTGCGGCGCGGGCGGCCCCGCGTTTCGATTCGAGAGAAAGCGATCCACGATGGCCGCGACATCTTCGCGGCTGACCTTCGCGCCGCCCGTACCTGCCGGCGCGGCGGCAATTGGCGGCAATGGCGCAGGGGCATTCATCGTTACTTGCATCGCCGTCTGCGCGGGACGCGCGCTCTTGACCGGGCGCGTCTCGAAGGCGACGCGTTTGATGTCCATCAGGTGCAGCGGCGAGATGTTGTCGGAAGTGACGTTGCCGCCCCACGAGCCGCAACCGAGCGTCATCGAAGGCGGCAGCGCGGTGGAGAAACCGATGGCGCCGTGCGTCGTCGGCGTGTTGACGACAACGCGCGAGGCGGGCATCTCCATCCCGTAAGCCTTCGCCACATCGCGCGAGCCGGTGTGGATGCCGGCGGTGTGCCCCATCCCGCCGTAGCTCAAAATCTCAAAACAACGCGCCGCGCCGCGCTCCACTCCGTCTTCGACGTAGAAGGCGAGAATCGGCGACAGCTTCTCCATCGACAGAGGATGTTCGCGCCCGACGCCGCCGACTTCCGCCATCAGACAGCGCGTGCCCGGCGGCACACTCAACCCCGCCATCTTCGCGATCACTTCGACGGACTTACCGACTATCCCCGGATTCAAAGTGCGTTGCGGCGTGGCGACGACCTTCGCCAACTTGTCCGCTTCCGCCGCGCTCAAAAAGTGGCCGCCCTGCTGCGCAAACTCCGCGCGCACGGCCTTCGCCACCGGAGCATCGACGACAACCGCTTGCTCCGAAGCACAGATCGTCCCGTTGTCGAAAGTCTTGCCCGTCAGAATATTCTGCACGGCCACGGGCACATCCGCACTGCGCTCGACGAAGACGGGCACGTTGCCGGGGCCGACGCCGAAGGCGGGCTTCCCCGAAGAGTAAGCCGCGCGCACCAGCCCGATGCCGCCCGTCGCCAAGATCACGGCGGTCAGTTTGCTCTTCATCAAAGCTTCCGTGCCTTCGATGGTGGCGGTTGACATGCAGCCGATGGCATCGGCGGGCAAGCCTTCTTTAACGGCGACTTCGCGCATGATGCGTGCCGCCTCGTTGATGCACTTTGCGGCGGACGGGTGCGGCGAGAGCACAATGGCGTTGCGCGATTTAATTGAAATTAGAATTTTGAAGATCGCGGTCGAGGTCGGGTTCGTCGAAGGGATGATGCCGCAGACGACGCCGCGCGGGCTGGCGATCTCAACCACATCTTTCGATTCGGAGATGACGCCCACGGTGCGTAAATTACGAAACGCGTTCCACACGTCCTCCGACGCAAAACGATTCTTCTCGCGCTTGTCGTCGGCGACGCCGAAGCCGGTCTCTTCGACGGCCATCGCGCCGAGCCGCGCTGCCTCCCTGAGCGCGGCCTGCGCCATCGCCTCGCAGATTCGGTCGATTCTCGCTTGATCGAAACGCGCCAACTGCACCTGCGCGCGATGCGCCGCTTCTACGAGATCGCGCGCCTGCTGCACCGAGACAAGGTCTTTATCAACTGACATAAAGCACCTCCAACAGTAGAGGTCAGAGGTTGAGGCTAGAGGTTAGTAGAAAACGGCTTTCACTGCTCTCTAACCTCTAACCTCTGACCTCTACTTCGCTCTTTCCTTATTGTTCTCGCGTGCGCCCGCCGGAAGTGAGCGACCCTGATCGCCTTCGCTGAGTTCGCCGCGTGCGCCGCCGCCACTGCCCTGCAAGGCGCGCTCATCGGGGCTGTAGCCGGTGCGCCCGTTTTTGGGCAGCACGTTCTCGACTTCCGTATGCGGGCGCGGGATGACATGGACGCTAATGAGTTCGCCGACGCGTCTGGCCGCCGCCGCGCCCGCATCCGTCGCGGCATTGACCGCGCCCACGTCGCCGCGCACGAAGATCGTCACGTAGCCCGCGCCGATATACTCTTTTCCCAACAGTTGCACGTTGGCGGCTTTGACCATTGCGTCCGCCGCTTCGACCGCGCCGACAAAACCTTTCGTCTCGATCATTCCCAGTGCTTCGAGAGGCATGAGTCGTCTCCTCGTTTTTCTGTGATTGTAGAATTAAAAACAATTTCAGTTGGATGCCCTGAATGCGTCAACGTAGCATCACGCGCGGCAAGAATCAAGGGACGCGCATCTTTTTGAAAAAACTTGAGTTTGACAGCCCCACGCGGCGCAAGTTATATTGCGCCAAAAGTTGCGGTGCCCATGCGGGTGTCGCGTCAGGCTGGCGAAAACCTAAAACGAAGAGCCGGAAAACTCAAGCTGCGATTTCGCTCGATTAAGACAAGCGCCAAGTGAACTCTAAGACCTCTGACCAGAACTCGGAAGAACGGGCGGGAGCTGTCGGGGCGGAGTCGTCGCTGGGCGCGCAGTTGCGGCAGGCGCGCGAGCGACGCGGCGTCTCCCTGCGCGAACTCTCCGACCAGACGCGCATCGCCCGCCGCTACCTCGAAGCCATCGAAGAAGACAACTATAAGGAACTCCCCGGCGGCATCTTCAACCGCAGTTTCATCAAAGCCTATGCGAAAACCGTCGGCTTCAGCGAAGAAGAGGCCGTCCGAATTTACACACAGGTGGCGCGCGAACACGGCGAATCGCCCGACGAACTCCCGGCCTCGCGCCAGCAATCGCGCATCTACATGGACGGCGAAACGTCGCGCTCGCCCATCATCACCGCCTTCCTCAGTCTCGTCATCCTCGCCATCATCTCGCTCGGCATTTATGCGGGACTTCATTATTACCAGCGACGCGCCACTGGAACCGGCACGGCCCAAACAAACACGCCTGCCGCCACCAATCCCGGCACTAACGATCAAACGCTGCCCGCACAGAACGCAGGCGCAGTGGAGACAACGAGCAGCCCCGCGCCCACAGATGGCCTCAGCGTTCAGATCAAGGCGAAGGGTGAAAAAGTTTGGGTCAGGACGCGCATCGACGACAAACCGAAAGCTGATGGCATCCTCGAAGCTGATGAAGTTAGAGAGGTCACTCTGATGCCTGCCGAACAGCTAAGTGTGCAGTACTCAAAAAGTAAAGCCGCTGCGCTTGAAGTTAATATCAACGGTCGTCCTGCCGTAGTCTCGACGGATGCGAAAGGCAAGCCGCTCGTTGAGATGGTGATCACGAAGGACGGTTACGAACAACTCCTGCAAAAACCTTAAGTCTCGCCTCGCCCGCGCGCCGATCAACTCTGCCCTTGCGCCCGTCACCCTGCTTTGCTACGCTCGTCTGTAGTCAACACTTCTCCAGTTTAATTGTTCACGCGGGCGAGAGCCGCCGCGCTCCATTCGAGTTTTTGGAAGGGAGTTATTTAAACCAACATGATTACCCACGATCTGACGGAAGGTTTGACCTTCGACGATGTGCTGCTCATTCCCGGTCGCTCCGACGTGCTGCCCGCCGAAACCGACACTTCGACGCAGTTCACGCGCGGCATCAGCCTTCGCATCCCGCTCTGCTCGGCGGCGATGGACACCGTCACCGAAGCCGCGCTCGCCATCGCCCTCGCACAACAGGGTGGCATCGGCGTCATCCATAAAAATCTCTCTGTCGCGCGACAGGCCGAAGAAGTCGATAAAGTGAAACGCTCCGAGTCGGGGATGATTGTCGATCCCGTGACGATTCCCGCCAACCGCCCTGTGAGCGAAGCCCTCAGCGTGATGGAGCGTTTCAAGATCAGCGGCGTGCCCGTCGTCGATGAGGACGGGCACCTCGTCGGCATCATCACCAACCGCGATCTGCGTTTCGAGACGCGCTTCGACATTCCCGTCCACGAAGTGATGACGAAGCAGCCGAATCTCGTCACCGTCCCCGTCGGCACGACGCTCGAACAGGCCAAGTCTGTGCTGCAAAAACACCGCATCGAGAAACTGCTCGTCATCGACGGCGACAAACATCTCAAAGGTCTCATCACCGTCAAGGACATTCAAAAAGCCATTAAGTATCCTTCCGCCGCGAAAGACGATCTCGGACGCTTAAGGGTCGCCGCCGCCATCGGCGCGACCGGAGACTTTCGCGAACGCGCCGACGCCCTGGTTCGCGCCCGCGTCGATTGTCTCGTCGTCGATACGGCGCACGGGCATTCCACGCGCGTCATCGAAGCCGTCCGCGAGATCAAGCGCAGCCACCCCGACACACAGATCATCGCTGGCAACGTCGCCACCGGCGATGCCACGCGCGAACTCATCGACGCGGGCGTCGATGCCGTGAAAGTCGGAATTGGTCCCGGTTCGATTTGTACGACGCGCGTTGTAACGGGCGCGGGCGTGCCGCAGATCACGGCCATCACGAATTGCGTGCAGGCGGCGCGCGGGAGCGGAGTGCCGATTATCGCCGACGGCGGCGTGAAGTTTTCGGGCGACGTGGCGAAGGCGATTGCGGCGGGCGCGGACGTGGTCATGATCGGCTCGCTGTTTGCGGGCACGGAGGAATCGCCGGGCGAGTTGATTTTGTTTCAGGGACGCTCGTTCAAAGCCTATCGCGGTATGGGGAGCATCGGCGCGATGCGCGAAGGCTCGCGCGACCGCTACTCGCAGGAATCCATCGAGACGGAATCGAAACTCGTCCCCGAAGGCATCGAGGGCCGCGTGCCCTACAAGGGAACGCTTTCAGATATGGTGACGCAACTCGTCGGGGGCCTGCGCGCCGGGATGGGCTACACGGGCTGCCGCACCATCCGCGAGTTTCAGGAGAACACCCGCTTCATCCGCATCAGCGCGGCGGGCCTGCGCGAATCGCACGTCCACGACGTGGTCATCACGAAGGAAGCCCCGAATTATCGTTTGGAATAGGAACAATTTCAAGCTGACTGGGAGTTAAGGTTTGATGGTAGATGATGATCAAGGCTTCCAAACTTCGATGCGTAGAAGATCAGGTGTAAGGTCGGCTATCAGTTTGAAGTCTCGTATGTTTTGCGTTGCAATCCCGTATCCGTGTGCTATAGCGGTTGCAGCAATGAACAAATCTTTCCAGTGCTTCTGCAATTGTGGTCCAGTAAGACGCGGATAGATATGTGCAGTGATTGCGGCTGCTTTTTGCTCCCAGGGCAAAACGATACAAGATTTACTTAACTCTTTGATTTTATCTTTATACTGCTGTGCCTGGGCTTTTGTAATCTTGTTTTTCTTCTCTTCATCCTCAATGCCATTGAGTGCTTCAAAGATGGTCATTGAAGTCAAAGCCGGAGGGAATTGCAACCTCTTAAAATGTCCGGCAATCTCCCGCAAAACATACGACTGACTATTTCTCCAGTGCGTGAAGACAACAGTATCAAGCGCAAGCGGGGTTTCGGGAAGCGCCGGGGTAATAGGCATAAGTGAGTAGCGTGCCTTTTTGTTTCGATTTAGAAAGCCTGCGCATCCAGTTCAGGACGGGCCGTGATTGCGATCTTTTCTTCCTCAGTTAGCCCTTCCAGGGTAGAAGCGGCAAGGACGTGATAGCGTTCGACTAGAGTAGCGTCAAGTTGTGACTCTAACTCAATCAGCCTTTGAATCTTTGGGTTCCACATGACAGCAGGTGGTTTCGGCACTCCGAAAAAATCGTACCTAGCTTGGCCGCTTGTCGAGCGAATAACTACTGGGACCACCTGCCCGTCATCTTTGCTCATTTCGCTTTGAACTGTCTCATAGTTTTCGATAACCGCATCCTGAATGATTATTCCTCTCTGACCTAGCTCGATTTGATGCTCAAATAGTTCCAAACTAAATGGGTCAGGGCCTATTGGGATAGATGTTTCCCGTCTAAGGCGCGTTAAAGTATCAGCCCACTCTCTCGCAGCGGGAAAGAATAGCGTAATACTGTTTATAGGCCAGACAAAGGAACTATCCACTATTGCATGATATACAAGCGCAATGTCACGCACCTCATCCCCGGTTATATCAAGTGGCAGGTGGAATTCGTGCCCAACAGTCCGCTCAATTACCATTATGCGGTAATCAATTTGCCGCCGACGCAGCATCTGACTAATATCTAATAGCGGTTCATCAAATCTCAGGGTTATATCAAGTTGTATGCTTGGGATTCGCACATGAATATCATCAGCAAGTACTAATGCGGCTCTGACTGTAGAAACGATAAAATCGGCGCGAGCAGTTTCTACCAATCGCTCCATGTGTAGATTGACATGCTCTATCTTGAAGCTATCCCCCTCTTCATTCAACTTCCCCGTCCCGGTAAGAATTAGGAGGGCGTCCTCATCAATCGCTGCCTTGAAAACCGCACGCCCGGAGTCCATATCCGACTCTATTTCTATGATAGGTATTGCAAGTTGTAACTGAAACGCTGGCACGTCAAAATAAAGAGAGAGGCCATGTCCAACTTGGAGTAACGGAATAGGAAGCGGTTCAGATAGAACATTGTCTGTAGGACTCATCTCGAAATCTCGAAAATCACCTAAGTGAGGGGCGGGAAAGTAGGTTTCGGGATGAGTTATTTCTATGCTGGCCGTACTCATATTATTTTGCCTCTTGAATTTAATGAAGTCTCCCACACTAAACCTGCGGCTTGCAAGATTTTATAATGTCACGTTTTTGTGCCAGCAGACTTGGCACACAAGCCGCGAGTTTCAGGAGAACACCTGCTTCGTCCGCATCAGCGGGGCGGGCCTGCGTGAGTCGCACGTCCACGGCGTGGTCATCACGAAGGAAGCCCCGAACTGTCGCTTGGAATAGAACCGGAAGTTAAAGACAAGAGTAGGGACTTAACAAATTTCTCCTTGACAGCCGTTCCTAAAGGGCGTAGAGATGTAGCTGTCCTGTTTGCTTGTAGTCATCGATTTAAGTCTCGCACCGGTTGTCCCCATCCAACCATCAACAAGGAAAATAGCCGTGCAGCAAATTACTCAAGCTGTGGCAATTCCCTCTTCGCTGGTTATCAGAATGCTTATGCGAAGTGAAGTGCGCCAGAGTTTGCGCGAGATTTCGTTTATCGCCTCGAACACACTGAGTAAATAGTTAAGCCCCGTTTCACCTGCAAGTGAGACGGGGCTTTTTGCAACACAATCTCCGCCACATTTCTGCGCGAAAGATGTACCGCCTAGCAACTCACATCTTAGCGCAACATGTGACGGCATCTCAATCCCTAATTTGAGGAGCCAGTAGCATGCTCTGTACCGCCTTAGCTTTTAACCCTTCTTCCGAGAGCTTGCTTCTCACACGATGCATGATTCGTGCATCTCTCGCGCACCCCAAAATGGGCGCTCATTTCCGCTTTTCCAGGAGATCACAATGAAAAAGAAAACCATCGTTCTAACTCTGTCCATCATGGTGTTAGGGGTAGGAACTTTCGCCCTCAGCAATAAAGTGAAGTTAGTAACGGATGCCATTGCTCTTAATACGAAAAAAGGAGACGACTCCGCGCAGTCGGCAAGTCAATATGTGCCTGATCCCGTCCCGGCGCAACAACAAGACACACCTCAACAGCATCGCGCTTTAACACGAGAGCAAGCTGAGCATATTCCGGAAGAAGTTGTTTACGGAATACTGTTTCGCCAGATAACAGCCATGAAGAGGGCAGCAGTCAGACGAGAGCGGCAAGGGCAAGACGGCTCCTCTTTGCGTAACCATGTCAAGAAGGAGGCCAAGCTAAAGGATGAACAGGCGCGGGTGGTCGATAGAATCGCGCTTGAAACCGAGCAGGAGATAGCGCACACAGACAAGCAAGCTAAAAAGATTATTAATGCCATCAGGGTACGTTATCCGAAAGGAAGGCTCAAAGACGATGAGTCGCTGCCTCTCCCGCCCCCTGAACTCCATACGCTGAATGAACAACGTAAAAATATCATTTTGCAGGCACGCGAGCGGTTACGCACGGCTCTCGGCGAGGCCGAGTTCAAGCGGTTTGATGATTTCACAAAGGAGAAAATAGCTCGCAAAATCAAGAAGCTTGACGCCGAACCAACTAATCTTATTTCTTCCGGTTTGCCTCAAGAGCCAAAAAAATAATTTACAGCGAAAGGAGGATGATATGAAAAAATCGCTTATTTGCGCTCTCATGCTGGTTGGCTTATGTTTCCTGTTTTCACCGCTGACGGCACAGGCACAGTCCGGATACAGCTACTCTGAAATCGGTTACAACAGCGATTTCCGTGACGTTTACGGGTATTCGGAGACGTGGCTGAATTATGATCTTTACATGTACTACGATCCGGCGGTAAAGAGCGACCTGTATCGCGGAGACGATACTGAAAGGTCACTGGATGGAGGCTATTCCGAAGGAGCGGACAAAGAGTTTGGCGGCGGCTATGCTGCATCCGTGTCAACTTTCGCAGGCCCTGCCTACTATCGGCCCTCCACACTCTATTACGTCTCCAGCACCCACTTCATCATCCCCGTATATTACTATAGCCCAGGCTACTGTTATGGTTACGGCTTTGACGGCGGATGCTATACAGACCCTTGGGGGCTTGGCTTCCTGTCAGGGGGCGGTCTGTTTGGAGGATATAACGGGTTTCCCGGTTCCTTTTTCAATCCCTATCGCTACCTTGCCTATCGAACCAAGATAGTAGCGCGGTTGTACGTTCAGGTAATTACGGTGGCAGATAATCGCAGACAGCCTCCACCGCCGCCGCCTCCCGATTCTTGTAGCTCAAACGGCGACGGAGGCGCAGCGGCCAACAACTTTGCCAGTTCCGCATCCACCACCAATATTTGTGCAAACCCTCAATATCAGATAGTGGTTGGTATTGATCCGCCGAGCATCCGGCCCGCCGGAACTACGGACGGGGATAACACGGCGACGGTGACAGTTCAACTGATACCTGCTATCGCCGGTAAAAGTGTGCGGCTCCGGCTTGAACAAGGTGAGGAGCCAAACACAGGGGGGCACGTAGACGCACAACACCTGAACGCGCGGGGTGAGCAGGATCGTCCGCTCGGTCGGTTGCGCCAGACGCAAGGGATGACGGATGCTTCCGGGGCTCTCCGCATCTCCTATACGCCTAACCATATCGCGGGGAGGGTAAAGGTCATCGCCACCGTAGACAGAGTGGACGTGGGAGCTTTTGTGCGGGTCCAGGTGCCTGATTTGCAGGAGTTGGGCGCGGGCGTCAATTACAATTTAACTGGCGATAAGCCGCCTCATCCAAGTAATCATTGGGGAACAGCCGCGGCCAACAACGGGCTGGTGGGAATCGCCGATGACTACAAAAATGAGTACTACCGGGACGTTGAGATTCCAGGCGCTCAGAAAGTGACTTACAACGACCAGAGCCTCACATGGGGCGGGAAATTCGATTTAGCCCACCGTTGGGCCGCCGCCGGTTCGCATGCCGAACATCGTGAGGGCATCAACTGTGACATCCGTTCCAATAATATTCCAGTGAACAGATGGACGAAATTGAATGACATTTTCACATTTCGTGGCTCAACACGCACGCTCGACGAGACCAGAACGGATGCGCCGCACTGGCATGCGAGATTCGAGTTCGGCGGGCAACAGGCCGCCGTCGTCAGAAACACGGGAAATTTTGTGGAAGAGAGCATCTCCGGCGCACTGGATCGTGAAGCCAATTATGCCGAGTGGCAGGATTGGACGAACAAGCTAACGAACGCACAGGCACAGGGACAAGACCGAATGCTCACCGATACCCGTGCGTATGTGCGTTCGCTGTTCAATTCGGCGGAGTATCTCAACCGCAATACGAGCGATGAAACTTACGTCACCGAGCTATACCGGGCGTACCTGCTGCGTGAACCCGACCCCGACGGCTACAACGCGTGGCTCAATGCATTGAGAAACTGGAGAATTCAGGGTTTGGACGGTCGCGAGCAGACGTTGGAGGGCTTTGAATATTCCGGGGAGTTTGCCAATTTGGTCGCCGCGCTGCGAAGGGTGCCGGAAGAGGTTCCGCCGCCGCCGCGCCCGACACCGCCTCCATGCACGGACAATGACGGTGACGGGTATTGCAGTAATGAGGATTGCGACGATTGGGATGCTTCCGTTTACCCCGGCGCCGGCATTTACTGCACGAGCGGCGAGGATCGGAATTGCGACGGGCAAGACGACTACTACGAATGTTACGGCTATGGGTGCGGGTATTATGATTGTTATTAAGCAACAGGCCGGTCATAGGTGTGGTAATTGTTTGCCAACCCGTCGGCCTTGCTTAACCATCACTGCCCTTGACCCAAACAGGTCATAATGAGAGCGTCTGGCAAAACCGAAACATTGTAGGGGCAGGGCTTGTCCCTGCCCGCTCCGGTTGCGGAAAACACGGGCAGGAACTGATCTTGCTCCTACGGAAAACACGGGCAGGGACAAGCCCTGCCCCTACAGAAATTTGGCATGCGTCGCAGTTTTGTTAGGCGCTCTTAGTCTTTTGATAGTAGAAGTGGAGCACCTGATAAATACGGTCAACGTTCAGAAGTTAAAGTAACTCTTAGGTACTTCATCCCGGACGTGAGAATTATCAGGCGCTCTACATCTCGATTGGCAGCGAATGGAGGTAAGTACATTATGCGGCTTCTAATTCTCTTCGCGTTGATCATGCAGGCCGCGTGTACGGCGTCCACTGCCGTCCAACAGCCTGAGCAAGTCAAACGCGTGCCGATGGAAAAGAGTGGGATTAAACTCAAGGCTCCGACGCACTACGAACCGCGCGTCGCCAGTGTAGACCCGAAGACGAACGAACCCCTCTACTACGACCCGAAGCCACAGATCGTGTCGGTAGATGAGAAAGCAGGCAAGTATGCTTTCAAATGGATCGGCTACGATGGTAAGGAGAAGGTGGTTGAATATCAGCGCGCTGATGCCATTGACGCAGTCGTTAGTGCCTCGGCCTTAAAAGCCCCAGAACAGTACCTTTATAGCTACAAGATTGAAAATCTACCTTCCAGTGCGACGCATCTTTCTATCTTTGCAGTTCAAAACTTTGCAGATAAGGTTGAGCCGATGAAGAGCAATGAAGGGTATGTCGGGTCAATATCAAATAGCATTCGCCAATTTAACACTGGTAAATGGATTGGCTTCGGCTCGTCCTATATCGGAGATACCATCGTTCCGGGAAGAAACATTGAATTGAAGTTATTATCGTTCGCACCGCCTGGTTTGGTTGAGTGTCGCGTGACTGGCGGAAATTTAATGCTAAAAGGCGCAGGCGAACATATGCCTACGGAACTTGAGAATGCAATGTCAGGGTACGAAGAGTGGCCGAAGGGCTTCACCATCGGTCCGATGGATAAGCTCACAACCCTTTCTCAAATGGAACATGCGAAGTACCTTCTTGATGCACTTCCACAACTTCATCAGCTTGGCTGGGTCACAAGTGACGCGCGCCGATGGTACGAAAAGAATTTGAAGACGACTAACTTAGCAGCCGTATATGAGCGCGCGGAACAAGACCTTAAGACGGAGCAGATTACCACCGAAGTGTTTAGTATGATTGAGGCTCTGAGGTGATAACAATGCGTCTATTACTTCTCTTAACGTTGCTTACACAAGTGGCATGTACGGCGTCCACTGCCGTCCCGCAGCCTGAGCAAGTCAGACGACTACCGCTCGAAAAGAGTGGGATTAAACTCAAGGCTCCGACGCACTACGAACCGCGCGTCGCCAGCGTAGACCCGAAGACGAACGAACCTGTCTACTATGACCCGAAGCCACAGATCGTGCCGGTGGATGAGAAGGCGGGCAAGTATGCTTTCAAGTGGATCGGCTACGACGGTAAGGAGAAAACCATCATCTATCAGCGCGCCGATGCCATTGACGCTGTGGTCAGTGCGTTGGTCGAGCGGAACTCCTCCGAGCAGTATCTTTACACCTACAAGATTGAGAACCTACCCTCCGGCGGGTCACAACTGTCGGGCTTCATTGTGCAGAACTTCGCCGCCGAGGTGCAGCCAATCAAGACCCGCGATGGACGTGTCGGGCGAATGTCAAACGATATACAGCAATTCAGGGACGGTAACTGGATTCATTTCGGCCCATCCTATTTAAAAGATGAAGTGACCCCAGGGCGGTCTGTCGAATTGCAGTTACAATCATCCGTGCCGCCAGGTTTAGTCGGCTGTCGCATCTACGGCGGAGAGCGGACAATAAAAGGGGTGGGCGAGCATATGCCCACAGAACTAGAGAATGCATTGTCGGGGTACGAAGGGCTGCCCAGAGGCTATACGATTGGGCCAATTGACAAGATCAAAGGGTTCTCGCAACAGGAACACATCCAATACATTCTCAGCATACTGCCGCAGGCACACAAACTCGGATGGATCACTGAGAGTGCTCGCCGATGGTACGAAGATAAACTGAAGAGTGATGACTTGGAAGCGGTGCATGAGCGCCTGGAACATGATCTCAAGACGGAACAGATTACCACCGAAGTGTTCGCTATGATGCGAGCCATGAAATAGCATACCTATTTTTTGTCTTCTTTCGACAAACTCCGGTAGACGGTTTCGATCCAGCGGTCGGTTTTGATAAAGCCCGTGCCCCATGTCTTCCACTCGTCGGGCAGGCCGGCGGCTTTGATCTGTTCGAGCGTTTTGCCGGCGTGCATCTCTTTGCGGATGATGGCGGAGGTTTCAACTAACATGCGGCGGTAGAGTTTGAGATCATCGTGGGTGGAGAGGGGGCCGTGGCCGGGGATGAGTTTCGCATCGGCGGGCAACTCCGCGACGAGGTCGCTGATGTTCTGCGTCATGCCTGCGACGCTGCCGCCGTGGTCGAGATCGATGAAGGGGAAGCGTCCGACGAAGAAATGGTCGCCCAGGTGGACGACGTTCGACTTCGTGAAGAAGATGACGCTGTCGCCGTCGGTGTGGCCGCGCGGGAAGTGCCGGACGCGAATCTCCTCGCCGTTGAAGTGGATGGAGACGGATTGATTATAGGTGATAACGGGCAAAGCCTCTTTGGGCGCGGGCGGAACTTTTTCGCCGAGCAGGTTCAATTCCGAGGAGAGACGGCGGCGGACGTTGTCGTGCGCGATGATGGTGGATTCTTTGCCGAACACGGCATTGCCGCCCGTGTGATCGCCGTGGTAATGCGTGTTGAGGACGAAGCGCAGTTGGCCGGGATTGAGCCTTTTGAGCGCGGCGCGAATCTTGTCGGCGAGCGGCGCGAATTGATCGTCCACGATCAGGATGCCGTCCGCGCCCGCCGAGACGCCGATGTTGCCGCCCGCGCCTTCGAGCATGTAGATGTTGCCCGCGACCGGCGTCGCCTTGATCTGCACGCCCGACAAATCGCCCTGCGCGCGGGCGGTGTCGGCAGCAGCAGCAAAACAGGCGAACATTAAAACTAAGACGAACAAACTCCGTCGCATAAAAATTTTCCTCCGCGAATTATCTTCGGATTGATGAGAGCACGCCGGGCAAACTCGCACGCCACCACTTACCATCACGAGAATTTTTGCCGGTTAAATCGGACAGTAACCTTTTCACCCTTCAGCGTCAACCAGGCGTTTGGCGAGCTTTCACATTTCGCGCGAAGTGGTTTGCGCTCCCATCGCACCGCGACTTAAAGTTGCTGCCTCTCTAGCAGCATTGCCGCGCAGGCAACGTCGGACAAGTGTCGGGTCGAGCCTGCGCCCGGACGGCCACAGCGTCGCCTCGGTTCGCCCAGCCCCGGAGCACATTTGACACGAGCCACAGGCGGCACTGTGATTGCTCCGGCAATTGGAATATGACGAAGAAGAAACGCACGATTCGGTTGATCTTCAATCCGCACGCGGGGCGCGGCGGCCCGGCACGCGCGGCGCGGGTGGCGCACTTCTGCGAGTTGCTGCGAGCGCGCGGACTCGAAGTTGAAGCCGTGAGCACCAGTGCTCCGCGCGACGCCGCGCGACTCGCGGCGGAGGCGGCGCGCTCCGGCTGCGGCGAAGTGATCGTGTCCGGCGGCGACGGGACGATCAACGAGGCTTTGCAGGGTCTGGTCGGAACCCGCGTGCGGCTCGGCATCTGGCCGGCAGGCACGGCAAACGTTTTAGCACGCGAACTACAGTTGCCGTTCGACGCTGACAGAGCGGCGGAGATGATCGCGCGGGGCGGGACGCGGCGCATCTACCTGGGCTGTGCGACGGAAGAGGCGACGGGTGAGCGCCGTTATTTTTTCCTGATGGCGGGGATCGGGCTTGACGCTTCGATTGTCGAGCGCGTGCGCCCGCGTCTCAAGCGACGCATGGGCGAAGGCGCGTTCTGGGTGTCAGGACTCTCACATCTCGCGCGCTGGCGACCGCTGCCGTTCGCCGTCGAGATCGAAGGACGTACTTACCCGGCCACCTTCGCCGCCGTCGGCAAGGCCGCGCACTACGGCGGAGAGATCGGTGTCACGCCCCGCGCGCGGCTCGACGAGCCGGAATTTGAAATTTGCCTCGTCAATTCGTACAGCCGTCTGCGCTTCCTCTATCTGCTCGCACATGCGCTGCGCCCGAACGGGGCCGGGCGCGAGATGAAAAACGTGTGCTACGTGCGCGCGATTCGCGCGCGGGCGATGGGCGAGGCGAGCGTACAGGTTGACGGCGAACTGATCGGGCGTTTGCCGATGACTTTCGAGATCGTACCCGACCCGCTTGAAGTGATCGCACCGCCTGCCGCCGTAGAGAGAAACGGCAGGCGCGGCTAACGGCGCTTGCGATAACAGTTCATCCTTTCAGCCAGGCGGCGCGCAGGGCGCGGGCCTCAGCCGGGGCGTCTTTAATTTCCTCGATGCGGAAATCAGCAGCAGCAGGCGGCGTCTTGCGTGCCCGCTTCGCGGTCGCGGGAGTTTTGACGAGTCGCAGGCCGACATGCGCGAGGGCTTCGTCGTATGGCAGCGGCTCCGTGCCGCGCACGTAGCGTTTGAAGAAATCGGACAGGTCCGCGCCCGCCACCTGCGCGGCGACGCGCTCGAAATCCGCGCCCGTGTAGCCGCGCCCGCGTAGATAGTAAGTTGTCGTCGGCGACTGCACGTAAAACTCTTCGTACATGCGCCGCATCACGTCGTCGAGCGAGGCGCGCCCGCGCGTCTGGCCGCGAATGAGCAGGTCGAGGACAATGCCGACCACTTCGCCTTTGAGGTAGTAGCTGACGGAAGTCTCGGCGAGGTTGGTGCGCTGCGCGCTCTGCCCGCGGTCGATGAAGGAGGCGATGAGCGAAGCCTCTTCCGCGCTGATCAAACGCGCGCCGGGCGCGTTCTCCACCGCTCCAATGGCTTGGCCGAGGACGAGCTGAAATTGTTCGTCGTCCCAAACTCCGGCGCGGCGCTGCATGAGATGGCCGTAGTAGTTCGTCAGCCCTTCGGCGATCCAGAGACTGCGCGTGTTCACCGGACGCGTAAAATCCCACGGACCCAGTTCGACGGGGCGCAGGCGTTTGACGTTCCAGACATGAAAAAACTCGTGCGCGGCGGTGTCCAACGCATCTTCGAGCGAGTCCTTAGCGCCGAGCGCGCTGGTCGTGATGATCTGCGTGGAGGACAGATGCTCCATGCCGTCGCCGCGCGGCGCGGTCGGGTCGAAGTGCATCATGAAGGTGTAGCTCTCGTAATCGGGCGTGCCCATCAACGCCGTTTCGGCGCGCACGACACGCTCGATGTCTCTGACGAGCGCGGCGCGCTTGCCGCCCTCCTTGCCGAACGAATGCACCATCACCCGGTAAGTTTTGCCGTCAACTTTGAATTCGTCAACGGTGAAGTCGGGCGCGATCTCGGTCGGCGTGTCGATGAGGATGTCGTAGTTCGGAAATTGCCACTCGCGCTGGTCGGCGCGCTCGGTGGCGGCATTGAGGATGCGCCAGTTGGCCGGCGCATTGATCGAGAGTTGCACCGGGTCCGGCTTATGGCCGACGACGTACATGAAGATCGAGCCGCCGTTGAAGTTGGCGTGCCGCGCGTCGAGTTGCGAGAACGTGCCGGAGAGATCATCGGCGAAAACTTTGTAAGTGAGATTCACGCCTCGCGCCCCCTGCGGGAAGACGCGCCATGTCTGAGTGTCGAGCCTGACGACGGGGAGGATGACCGGCTTGCAATTGGGCGCAGGCAAACACGCGCTCGCGGCGCGCACTTCCTGAATGTTCTTCGCGAACTCGAAGACCGCGTAACGACCCGGCGACCAGCGCGGCATCTGAAAATCTATGACCTCTTCGGCCTGCGGAGTTGCGACCGTGATACCCACCTCGAACAGGTGCGAAGCCGGGTTTGACATCGAGAGTTGATACTTGAGGTTGTAAGGCGTGACGCGCGCCGGACTTTGTGCGGCGGCGTCGCCCCACAGCAGAGCGAGCGCCGCGAAGACGAAGGCGGCTCGTCGTCCGGCAATATATTTCAGGCAAGCGATCATTGGTACCTCCCGGAGAGATGAAACTGGAGCGGGCGGTCTTCATGGAGACCGGGCGATTATCGGCGTTCGGGCAAACTCATGTCAAAACCCGCCCGCGCTTCCCTTGACGCCCCGTGCGCGGCTCGGCTAGTTTCAGCAACGCGGCTTCAACCTTGTCCATCTTGCCACCGGATTCTTCTGCCATGAGCATGACCGAACGACTCTACTATCAAGATTCACACCTCACCGAATTCGATGCTCGCGTCACCGGCGTCGCCCACGCCGCGCCGGGACGCGTGGCCGTGACGCTCGACCGCACGGCGTTTTACCCGACGGGCGGCGGCCAACCGTGCGACACCGGAACGCTCAATGAGGCGCGCGTGGTTGAGTGCATCGAGGTGGAAGCAGCGGGCGTGCTGCACATCATCGAAGGCGAAGCCCCGCAGACGGGCGCGCGGGTCGCGGGTCGGGTGGATTGGCCGCGCCGTCTCGACCACTTGCAGCAGCACACCGGACAGCACATCCTCTCGCAAGCCTTCGTCCGACTTTTCCATGCGCCGACGCGCGCCTTTCGCATGCTGGAACGCGCCTGCGAGATCGATATCGAACTCGCCGAACCTGCCGACGACAGCATTGAGCGTGCCATCGAATTCGCTAACCGGGTCATCTGGGAAAATCGCCCCGTGCGCGTCCGCCACGTTTCGCCGCGGGAAGCCGCTACGCTCCCCCTGCGAAAAGACTCCGCGCGTGAGGGAGATTTGCGCATCATCGAGATCGAAGATTTCGACTTGAGTCCGTGCGGCGGCACGCACGCCGGGCAGACGGGCGAAGTCGGCATTCTCGCGGTGCGTTCGTGGGAGCGCGCCAAAAAATTGACGCGCATTGAGTTCAACGCGGGTGGCCGCGTGCTGGCAGACTACCGCCGTGCGAACCACACAGCGCGCTCGGTCGCCGCCCTGTTCAGCGCGGGGCGCGACGATGCGTTCGCGCTCACTGCGCGCCTGCTCGAAGAGAACAAGACGCTGCTCCGCCGTCTGCGCTCGCTCGAAGAAATCGTCGCCCGCGTCGAAGCGGAGGAACTGATCCGCACCGCCGTGCCGGGCCGCGACGCCCGCACGCGCATCGTCGCCCGCGCCTTCGCGGAGCGCGATGCGGAATCCCTGAAACGACTCGCGCTCGCCATCGCCGCTCATCCCGGCCACATTGCCCTGCTCGGCTCGCGCGACGGCGACCGCAGCAGCAGCGTGCGCCTCGTCTTCGCCCGCGCCGCAGACACAAACGGCGACATGAGCGCCCTCATGCGCGAAGCCTGTGCGCTGCTCGACGGGCGCGGCGGCGGACGCCCCGACCTCGCACAGGGCGGCGGCGCAAATATCGCGCAACTTGAAGCCGCGCTCCAAATCGCCACTGCCCGCTTAAGCGCGCCGTAAATCGCTCACGAACACTTAGAGCGGTTTTCGATTGCGTGTATGGATAGAACGAACAGCCAGCTTCCGCTGGATAAGCAACCAGAGGGATCTGGATTAGTCCCACGCCATACGTTCAATTGAAAACCGATCTAAGACCGTCGTGGAAGTTGGAGTTCACAAACGCGAGTAAGTGAGGCCGGTTTGGTTTTGATACTTGCCGCCGCGATCTTCGTAGGAGACGGCGCAGTCTTCGTCCGCTTCGAGGAAGATGACTTGCCCGATGCCTTCGTTGACGTAGACGCGTAAGGGGAGGTCGGCGAGATTGGCGAGTTCGACGACCAGGCGGCCTGTCCATCCGGCTTCGAGCGGCGTCGTGTTGACGAGCAGGCCGACTCTGGCGTAAGTGGATTTTCCGAGCGCTATTCCGGTGACGTTGCGGGGCATGCGAAACGTTTCGACGGTGACGCCCAGACCATAGGAGTGCGGCGGGAGCAGGTAGTATTTCGAGCCGTCTGTGGCGGTGCGAAGCGGCGGCTCGATGAGGCATTCCGCGTCAAAGTTTTTTGGATCGATCTCGCGCCCGTGAATCGGGGAGAAGACGCGGAAGCCATCGTCGGCCAGACGCATGTCGTAGCCGTAAGAAGATGCCCCGGCGGAAATGATGCGGCGTCCTTCGACTTCGCGCACGAGCGCGGCGTCGAACGGTTGAATAAATTGAAACTCTTCGGCCATGCGCCGAATCCACTTATCGGATTTAACAGACATGTTGAAAATGCGAGCGGGAAAGATTTGTGGTAAAGCGCGTTTCGCACAAACCGGAGACGCGCGGGGATGAGCATAAAGGGGAACGCGGCGGGTGACAAGCGACTGGTGACAAAGGGACAGCCGTGCATGGCGAAGCGTGCGCGCAGAGGAATTTTTCTACCGCAACCGCTTTCTCCCCATTTGTCACCCGTCACTTGTCATTCATCACTTATCACTCTTTGCGGTGGTGATGCGGATGACACCGTCGCCCACTTCAAATGAGAGCGTCGCGCCCCCGGCTCCGGCGCGGGCGCGCAATTGTCGTTCGGTGGATTCGACGCCTTCGCGCGCGACGATGGCGGGATGATTATTATCGATGCGACCGGCGCGCAGCACGGTGGCATCTATGTCGCCGCTGAAATTCGCGGGCAGTTCTATAGTGAGTTCACCGCGGGCGAGCCGCATGGACGCGCCGCGCCCGCGCCAGCCGCGCGCGGGAACGCGCATGATGACGGAGCCGCCCGCGATGGTCGAGACGAAATCGCCGCCTCCGAGCGTGAACGCCGCGTGGCTCTCCCCGGCGTTGAGGCTGATCGCGCCATCGACGTTCGTGATCGTGAGCGCGCCGCGCCCGGCGTAGATTTCCAGATCGATCATGGCGGGAACGCGGATGCGGTAATCGATCTGCCAGGGCTGCGTGAGCAATTCTTTGGGAAAGTCTTTGGCCGCGCGCTTCATAAATTTGCGGTCGTGCGTGCCGGTAGTAAGGAGCGTCAGGTGTGAGCCGTCTGCGTCGAGCGAAAAGTTGTTGACGGCGGCGAGGCGCGCGAGTTCTTCTTCGGTGTTGGCCGTCAGTTCGATCTCGGCGGTCACGTCAACTTCGTTGCGCGGCCACGCTTCAATGGTGACAGAGCCGACGGGCGCGCCGTAGAGCGTAAACGTGCCGCCGTAGCCCAAGCGTCGAACTTCATGGCGGGTGGAAGTGCGCTTGAGCAGCGGCGGCGCGGGTGTCGGGCTGGGCGTCGGGATGGTCGCGCCCCTGCTTCGCTGCGATTGCGCGTTAGTCTCCGCGACGCCAACGACGCAACAAAGCAAAGCGGCCAAGAGAAAAGCGCGCGTGAAGCGCGCTCTCACAGGTGCGGATGATCCGTCGAGGCGGAATAAAAATGTGTGTTGCAAAGAAAAGTCTGCCTTGATAAGAAGATGTCTGAGCGGCGTCGTCCGGGCAGCGCGGCGGTGGAGTAAGTCGCGCCGTCGTTGATAAAGTTCGCTTTCTCAACGCGTGACGAAGACAATCGAGCCGCGCAAATTCGTCGTACTCACCGTCGCGCTGCCATCGCCGACTTTGCCGACGACCCGGCGGTTATTGCTCTGAAAATCCCAATTACCCATCCCGGCGAAGCCGCCGAGATTGATGTTGCGCGTGCGCGGCGCGGTGGCCGTCAGGGAAAAGCCGGAACCGGCGTTGATGCGTAAATTGATGTCTCCTTGTGTAGACTTGAGTTCGTACATGCCGCCGCGCATGAGGTCTGCGTCGAAGAGGATGTTGCCCATGATGATCGAGGCCATCACCCGATTCGCGCGAATCCCCGTCAGATTAATGTCGCCTTCGGTGGTGACAACGGCGCGCACCATCGCGCCGCGCACGTTTTGCACGCTGATGTTGCCCCGCTTTGTTTCCAGATCGACCGTGGACTCGTAGGGCACATGAATCCGAAAATTGACATCGCCCACATCATCGCGCCCGCGCGTGTCGTTCATCACGTCGATGGAAATACGGTCGTCGCCCAGCACAGGCGTGAAGCGCGCGGACGGGGCTTCCATATCGGCGGTAATTTTGATCTCCCTACGATCCCAGCCGACGACATCAATCGTGCCGGAACGATTGTTCAGTTGCAGGCGGACATTGGCGCGAGCGGGGTAAGTCTTGGAAAATTTATGCTGTGCGGAAACTTCCGCGCCCGTGGAGAGGGAGAACCACAGGAACGCGGCGGCGCAGATTAGGAACATGCGCGCGCGCACAGACCACGCGAGGCGGCGGTGGCACACAGCGGACATGCGAGGAATCAACTGCGTCTTCTTCATTTAATCTCTAAATCTTTCGCTCGTCGGATAGTACGCGCGGCTTCAGCGCAACGCGCGAAGCATGGGGTCAATTTTACAATTCGGAAAATTCTCTAAGCAGTTCCATCTTGTCGCGTAAAGCCGCGTTGAGAGACTCTTCAGAGATTTCGTCGTGCGGGCTTTCATCGAGTTCCCTCATCGAATCGCTGACGGTCGCGTCGATCACACTCAGATTGCGGTCGAAGGCTTCGCGCATCCGGGGATTCCAACGAGCTTTGCGCTCTTCGACACGCTGCATCAGGTATTGGATGGCAATCATCTGGCCGGAACTGAGATTTCTCTCGTTCCTTACCGTCGGTGTCCCTGGCTGAGGGCGATCCACATCGTTACCCAAGCGTTGCACACCGACGGTGGTGACGACCGAGACGCCGACAACGATGGCGACGACCGCCGCCGCCAATTGTGGAAACGATAAAGCCCAACGCTTATTCATCAAACGAGATAAAAAATTTTCGCGACCAGCAGCAGCGGCGGCGGACCAAGCGGCGGCTTTCTGATCGGCATTGAGTTCGGCTTCGATGGTGTTACGGACGCGTAACCAGAGAGCGCGTTCGTTGGGCGGGGCGACAAAATATTCGCGACTCTCCTGCGCCGTGCTCACAATGGAGCGAATCTCATCGCGCACGCAGGCGCAGCCGAGACATTCATCCAGATGAGCGCCCAAGAGCGAGCGATCATTACCGGCCAGCGTGCCATCGAGGAAATCCCCTAAAAGTTCATTACACTTCTCGCAGTCCATTGCTATAACCTCACAACTCTACTTAACCGCTTGCAATTGCTGTTGGGCTTTCGGGTTTGTCACCCGTCTGAACCACCGCAGAAGAGAGCTGCGGCCTTTTTCAAATCTTAAAACACATCGTTTGGGGAGACGGTGTCACCCGCTTTGCCCGTCGCATCCCGCCGGCACTACAGCGTGGTCTGCGGCACGACCAAAGCGACGTATTTGGAAGCTACGAAGAAGATTTCTGTTGCCTGAGCAGAGTTCTTAACTTCATGCGCGCCTTGTGCAGTTGCGACTTCGATGTGCCCACCGAACACCCCAGCATCCGCGCGATCTCCTCGTGCTCGTGCCCCTCCACATCGTGCAACACAA
>JBPCIP010000095.1:0-10097 GCA_051006195.1 Pyrinomonadaceae bacterium | reverse complement strand
CTCGGTCATAGCTGCCGTAGCGTTTTCTGCGCTGTTTCTGCAACCGCAAGTTGCGGTGGAGTGTGCCGCCCGCCCGTTTGTCCGAGTAGATGTATTGATAGATACGCTCATGGCTCACCATCGGTTGCCGTTCGAGTCGCAGGCGGCCACTAATCTGGGCGGGACTCCACTGCTGAGAGAGCAGATCACAGACCTGCCGCCACGTCTCCGGTTGGATGCGCGGCCTGGCTCGCAGACCCAGGCGCGCGGCGGCCAGGGCCTGCGCCTGTTTGGGACGATACCCGCGCTCGCCACGACCACGGCGCACCTCGCGCGAGACGGTCGCTTTGTGGACGCCGATCTCCGTGGCGATCTGGGTCTGGTTGAAATGAGCTTTCCGCAAAGCGTAAATCTGGTATCTTTGCTCCTGGGTGAGTTGCTGATAGGTCATCAATCGTGCTTCCTTTGACCTAGTGGTTAAAGCAGCGCTGATGCTATCGCAGCTTGCCCTTTAACGACCACCTGCAAAGTTGCACTTACAAGTTGAATCCACGTCACGTATTAATGAACGGAAAGGACTCTTATCAGCAATTTGTATGTCTGGCCGCAAGTCACCGTTTCCCGTCCAGCGCGGCGGATGAAGATACTTTCCTTTCTTATCTTTCCACTCCGGCCAACGGTTTTCACGCAGCCCTTCAACAAATGATTGATTACGCTGGATGAAATCTTGCGCTGCTTGGATGTCCGGTGACTTTTCTTTGCTCCTTAGTTCTTTCTGAAACTGAACAGAGGCAATCGCCATTTGATACTGTGCAGATAAATCCCACCAACGCATTTTCTCGCCTGACGTGTTCGTTTGATCACTCGCCAAGAGTGCGATGTCAACCGCAGTCTCAAGAAGCGACCTACAACTACATGCCAAAGCTTGAAGGTCAGCAGGATGATTAAGTTTAAGTAGGTTCTAAAAAGTCTGTTGACAAAAATCTTCATAAAACCTCAGACTTTTTGCTGTTCTGTGTAAACGGACTTTTTAGAACTTACTTAGCTATGCTTATAAGCCAAGCACGCATCCGGAGATAAAGACTGTTAATGTGCCCATCTCGATCTTGAAGTTCGCCTCGCTCTGGGAGGTCTTCAACTAGACGCCCATATTTATCTATATGATTCTTCACAAGTAAAATGCCGTAATGCATCTCGCTGTGGAAGGCATCGAACTTTTTCATCGTCTCTTTTAAAGAACTCACTCACTTCTTTCCCCTCTTTCTTACTCGCTTTTGAAGCTGTCTCAGCTTTAGCCTTCGGCTGTCTGCCTAAGAATTACCCCTTGCCATTTCTGCCCTGCTGAACAACATCAATCAAAGCATTCAATCGTTCGTCGGTGTGCTGCTGTGCTTCTGCAATTACAGCGACGACTTCATTGATATGTTCTTGTTGACGTGCGATGTTTTGAACCTGATTAGTAAGCGCCCCGACAGCCGCATCAGTGCGCGCCTGTGACTCGCGCAATGCCTCCATATTGACGGCAAACTGCGCTTGCTGTTCGAGGATGAAGTCCATTGTGCGTTGGCGATCTTCGTCGGTCATTTCTTGCTGCCTTTCTTACCCGCCTGCTTACGAATGGTTTTCAGAGTTTTATCGCTTCTGGTGTCCCTGCCGTCTGGATTCCTCACCGTGCCGGGCGGCACTCCATGTTTCTCTTCAAATGTTTTGACGGTCATATCGCTTCTATCTTTGCGCGCTTTCTTGGGAGTCACCTTCTTAGTGGTCATCTTGTTTTACCTTTCTTATTCGCCTTTGAAGTCTCAGCTTGAACCTTCGGCGGTCTGCCAACTTTGGGGCGATTTTCAACAAGCCTCAAGTCATCTTCCCGAATCATGTAATCACGCCCAAACTTCTGAGCGGGCAAGTGTCCTTCACTTATCAATTGATAAATTCGCGGTTGACTGATTTTCAGTCTCTCAGCGGCCTGTTGTGTCGTAAGAAGACTATCCATAAGCGAGGATTATAAGTTGAATAAAATCCTATGACAAGACATAAAAATTATGTTGACAAATACTATGATATGTCATAGTATTGTTCTTGCCAGTCAGCGATAGGAACATACAGGAGCAAACAGCATGACCGCCATCGAACAGAAAATCGAAGCCTTAAAGAGTTAAGAATCATTGCCTTGCCAAGTCAATCAGTGATACGGCGTGGAATCAATTAGTGCAATTCACGAACTTTCGGGCTGAACACGCCGGCAAATTTCAGTTAAACTACCGGCACAAGCGACGGGAAACGAAGCGGAGCAAAAACAATGTCTAAAGTTGAAGAGAAAAGCCCTCAAATCTGCGAACGATGCGATAAAGAAAACGCGCACATGACCAAGTTGACTGCGCCGGACAACAAAGTGCAGCATATCTGCTGGTCGTGCCTCTATCGTGCGGAGAAACGCATCAACGTGAGCCGGCAGTGGCAACGGGGACGGCGCGGCTAGCCTTCGCCACAGGACGAGACGCGAGCGGGAATAGTTCTGCCCTTGTTTTACTGAAGCCGGTGCGATGTGGTTACTTCAAGATGTAGCGAGAACGTAAATTTGTTTCACGTTTTCGTGACGGCGCGGACAACTTGAAGGGCAAATAGAAAATCAAAATATCATTGCACACATTCAATGCGTCGTGACGTAATGCCTCAGTTACGCGCGGAAATTCAACCTAGGCGTACTGAAAATAAAGCACTTATTTGCGCGCCTCCGCGAGTAACTGAGGCATTACGTCGTGACGCAGTTGATGTGGAGCATCTTTTAGTAGTAAACTTGGGCTGGCGACTTTTCAAACAAAGGTTTCGCCGCGGTTGTCCGGATCGTAAGCATCACCCCCCACAACAAGAGCAACCTCTCTACAATTGACTGTTCCTTTTAACTACAGGAGACTTCCCTGATGCGTATAAAGCGTAGTTTCTCTCATCGTGGTGCGGGCGTCATGTTAGCCATTTTAGCCCTCTCCGTGGCCTCATTCGCACAGACCGCGCAGCAATCTTTCCCCAACGTCAAAATCAAGAATTTCGGGCAGATGGATGAGCGTTTTTATCGCGGCGCACAGCCGAAGAAAGACGATTACAGCAGTCTGGCCGAGATCGGCATCAAGACTGTCATCGACCTGCGCGATGATGCGAAGGATTATGAGAAGCCGCTGGTGGAAGCCGCCGGGATGCGCTACGTCAATATCCCGATGAGCGATAAAGACTATCCGAGAGCGGAACAGATCGAGGAGTTCGTGAAACTCGCCAATGACGCGCAGACCGGCGCGTTTTACGTTCACTGCGCGGGCGGTCGTCACCGCACGGGAGTGGTGGGCGCGGTCTACCGTTTCACGAAATATAATTGGGACTACGATCAGGTCTACCGGGAAATGAAATCCTATGATTTCTATACGCGCTGGGGACACGGGGACATGAAAAAATATGTGCAGGATTACTGGCAGCGCATCCAGGCGCAACCCGTGGCTGCTCCCGCAACTGCGGTCAGGGCTACCCCGTTTCCGGTTTCGCCGCTGAACTAAGACGCGCTTACATGAGCGAAAAAAGGTCAGGCCGCTTCGCGCGAAGCGGCCTGACCTTCTTTGATCGTTGCTTGCGAACTCCTACTGGTAGATGTACCCGGTGTTCTTTTTTTGTTCCCACTCGATGCCTTCGACGTTATCCGGGTCGGACGCCATTATCTCCTCGCTCAATTCGTCGGTGCTCACGCTCAAATTCATGTTCAATTGATAGACGACGCAGCCGACGGGTTCCGCCTCGCTCGGCGGGTCAAGTTGGCGCACCTCGACGGTGAATCCATGCTGGCGGAAGATGCGGATGAGCATCTTCTGGGTCCGCAGCAGATCGCGCGTCTTCACCGTCACCTGCATGGCGCGCACCACCAGATCATAAGCGTAATATTCAAGCACCCAGAGCAGCGGAAAGACGAAGAGGGCGAGCGTCAGGGCTAACTCCCAACGCCCGACGCCGGTTGCCAACCCGATGGCGAGGCTGATCAAGAGGACGGTGATCTCTTTCGGGTCGCGGATGTTGGTGCGGAAGCGGACGAGCGAGGCGGCGGCGAAGATGCCGAAGGCTCGCGCCGCGCTGTCGCCCACGATCATCATCAGGGCGGAAGCAACGACGGCGAGCAGGATTTGCGTCTGCGCCACATAAGGGTTGCGCTGGAGTTGGGGCACGCCCCGGCGCGGGCGAAAGGCCAGAGCCGCCACGAGCAAAGCGGCGAGCGCCAGGCGCATGATGATGCGCGGCACGAGCCTCGTCCAGTGCTCGCGCTCGGCGGGCGCAGCGTTGATATCATCGCCTCCGAAGAGCGCGGTCATGAAAGAGTCATCGCCGCCGCCACCACTGCGGCTGCGCGGTTGCGCGGCGGCGGCGGCGGTCGGCGGTGAATCCGGTGCGACGGGTTGGTCGTCGGTGGTGCGCGTCGCCGGCGATGAATTTTGGGTGGGGGAGGCAATTGTTGTCTGCGTTTGCGGCGCGAGTTGGTCGGCCCTTTTGCCGGACAGGTAAAAAGCGACCAGTCCGAATCCCACCAGCGCGGCCACGACGGCCACGGTCAAAGTCATCTGCCTGCTTCTTCTACGCATGTCACCTGATACTTCTGCTCCGCCTTTTAGATCGGTTTTCAATTGAACGTATGGCGTGGGACTAACCCAGATCCCTCTGGTTGCTTATCCAGCGGAAGCTGGCTGTTCGTTCTATCCATTACACGCAATTGAAAACCAATCTAGGTGAAAGCGACGGGCAAGTCAAAAACGCTGGCTACACTTAAAACGAAGACGAGACTCGCTTGCCGCGTTAGCCGCGCAGGTTAACGAGTTCGTTGATTCTGGCGCGAACCGTCGCCGTTAGCATGTCCACTTCCTTCCGGCTGTAATTAGCCGCGCGGAAGGCGTCGCTGATCTGTTTGTCTGACAAACGCGCGAGCAGGCGCGCGATCCAGTTCACATTCTCAATGGTGATATCCTCAAATATCTGCTGCTGCTTGCCGCCGTAATGGAAGAAGACGTGACCCTTATAAACTTCATCCACGAATTTCGCTTCGGCATAATCTTTCGGATCGTTGCGGCTGCGCGTGAGCCGCCAAAAGATGGGGAGGTTGCCGGTTTTGCCGAAAGTTGCACCCAGATCGCTGATGATGTAATGCAATTCCTGCCGCCCCGTTTGATCGCTCCTCAGTTGCAGTATTTTATTGTTCTCGTCCTTCACATCCCAGTTGTTGAGCAGGAGCATCATCACTTTCAAGCCCTGTAACTCCGGCCTGCTGACAAATGGGTTTTTCTCCCACTGCCATTCGTCGAGACGTTTGACGCCCTTCGGCCTCGCCTCGAACCGCACATTTTCAAAAGTCCCACGGCCTTCGATGTCCACGCGCGGCGCGAGGTAATTGATCTCAGTAAGATAGCCCACCGCCCACAGCAGGCGCACGGCGGCGGTCTCCGATTGCGCTTCCTTGCTGAGTTTCGCCACCCATTCGCGCCCCGCCGCATCACGCACGCGATACTTCTTCGACCAGCCGCCCTTCTCCTCTTCGATAAAGGTCACGCGCGACAATTCGGGCTTCATCGCTTCGCCCCCCGGCCCCGCCAGCAAATCGCGCGAAGCGATGTCCGAAGGCTCGCGCCACAGGACGGCGACGCCGGTCGGCGTCGCCTTCGCTTTCTTCATCTTCTGCGATTTTTTCTCAACTGCTGCTATCGCGGCAGCTGACAGGCCGAACGTGATGATGAATGCGATTATCATCAGCGCGCGAAATCTACGTGCTCGAAACATGCGTCAAATCCCTTTCAAGTAAATAAAAGCTTGCCCTCGGAACTTAAATCTGAACTTTGATGAAATGCTGTTGAGCGTCGAATAATTCTTCGCTGGCGGCGGGTTGGACGCGCTCGTAGGAGCCGTCGGGCAGGAGTTTGCGCGCCTTCACGTTATCGCGCAGGTAGGCGGCCAAAACCACATCCTTGAGAAACTGCTGCCAGCACGGATCGTAGACGCGCGTGATGACTTCGACGCGCCGATTGAGATTGCGCGGCATCCAATCGGCGCTGCCCGTATAGATTTCTTCCGCGCCGCCGTTCGAGAAGTAGTAGACGCGGCTGTGTTCGAGAAAGCGACCGACGATGCTGCGCACCGTGATCGTTTCGGAGAGCCCCGCCACGCCGGGGCGCAGCATGCAGATGCCGCGCACGATCAAATCAATCGAGACGCCCGCCTGCGATGCGTCATATAGCGCGCGGATGATTTCCACGTCGGCCAGTCGGTTGATCTTGATGACCATGCGCGCCTCTCGCCCGGCCTGCGCGTGCTCCGTCTCGCGCCGGATGAGCGCGAGCATGCGCTCACGCAAGTTGACGGGCGCAACCATCAATTGCCGATATTCCTTCTGTCGCGAATAACCCGTCAGATAATTGAAAAGTTCGGAGGCATCCGCGCCCGTGTCTTCGTCGGCGGTGAGGAGGGCGAGATCGGTGTAAGTCCGCGACGTATCCGGGTTGTAATTGCCGGTGGCGATGTGAACATAGCGGCGCATCACGTCGCCTTCACGGCGCACGACGAGCGCGAGTTTGCAGTGCGTCTTGAGACCCATCAGGCCGTAGACCACATGGACGCCCGCTTCTTCGAGTCGCTGCGCCCACTCGATGTTGTTCTCTTCATCGAAGCGCGCTTTGAGTTCGATGATCGCCGTCACCTGCTTGCCCTGCTCGCTCGCTTCGATGAGCGCCTGCGGGATGGGCGAGTTCTGGCCGGTGCGGTAGAGACAGATTTTGATCGCCGCCACGTCGGGGTCGTGCGCCGCAACGTGGATAAAATTCGTGACGGGGTTGAACGAACTGTAAGGATGATGCAGGAGAATATCCTGCTCCCTGATCGTGTCGAAGATCGAAGCGTGGGGGCGACGCAACGGCGCGGGGACGGTCGGGTTGAGCGGCGCGTCCTTCAATTCCGGTTTGTCCAGTTTGTAGAGCTTCATCAAGTCGGGCACAGCCAAAGGGCCATGCGTGAGATACACGTCTTCGGGCGCAACGTCGATTGATTTCGCCAAATAGTCCACCATCTCGGCGGGCATCCTTGCCGCGACTTCGAGCCGCACCGCCATCCCGAAGCGACGCTTGCGCAGCGTCTTCTGCATGGTGCGCAGGAGATCGTCCGCTTCGTCTTCGCGAATCTCGATGTCAGCGTCGCGCGTGACGCGGAAGGCGTGGCACGCGCTGGCACGCATGCGGGGAAACATCGCGTGGATGTTGGCCGCGATCAAGTCTTCGAGCAGAATGAACTTCGTTCCTCCGTCATCTACGGGGATCAGGCGCGGCACGAGCGGCGGCACTTTGATGCGCGCGAAACGCGGCTCGATTTTGCCCACGAGCGAACTCGTGATGCCGTGTTCGGGCAGCGGCGCAACCATCAAGCCGAGATTGAGACTCAGACTGGAGAGATAAGGAAACGGGTGGCTCGGATCAACCGCTTGCGGCGTCAGCACCGGGAAAATCTGGTCTTCAAAGTATTCGTCGAGCGCGCGGCGTTCCTCGCCGGACAGCGACTCGTAGGACTCGATCAGGATGCCCTGCGCTCTGAGTTGCGGCAGCACCTCTTCAAGCAGGCAACGGCCCTGCTCCGCCAGCATCGGCAACAGCCGTTCCCTGATCTCCAGCAGTTGGAACGAGGGTGTCATGCCGTCGGGCGAGAGTTCCGTCACGTCGTGCTCAAATTCTTCCTTGAGACCAGAGACGCGGATCATGAAAAATTCATCCACGTTGCTGGAGAAGATGGCGAGGAACTTCAGCCGCTCCAGCAAGGGCTGGCTCTCATCGAGCGCCTCTTCGAGCACCCGGCGGAAAAATTCCAATAGGCTGAACTCGCGGTTGAACAAAAGTTGTTTGGCATCGATCAACTTCAGCGGCGCGGTTGCGCCCGCCGCCGCCGCCGTATCGCCGCGCCGATCTTCGAGCGGGTTTTTTTTGCTGGCCCCTATCTTCATGTGCAATCTTTTAAAGTATCCAGTTTGAAATGTTGCTTAACAAGCGGTTCACCAATCAAACGGGCAGACCGCTTGCCCTTGTGATGCGTCCTCGCGGGCATTTGGTCGCCACGAGCACAGGCATTACCACGCAGATGTAACGATTTTTTCTGAACGCGCATTTTGCCAAAACGTCTGTGCAAGACTGACTCAGGTTAAACAGAACACTATATCAGAGACTTTCAAGCAACCTTCATTCCCAAAATCCGGCGACGGCACATAATCCGGTCAAATCCTGATGAATTTCAAGCTTTGCGCCGCTCTGTCCGAGTCCGCAAGGAGAGGTCTTGATCCCCCGGCCTGCATGAAATTTATGCTTGTGCCATAAAAGTTATGCAGTTAATTTATGGCGGTCGAACTTTACTAGAGTCGTGGGAAAGCGAAATTCCCGACCGTGGCCGCCAATGATCCACACCTCCCGGCTAAAGTCTGTGGCGCACACCTGTAGTGTTGTGAAGTGCTTTACAGATTGGCATTTTGCTCTCGTCGGAAGCCAGCGATACCTCATTTAACCCATCTTGTAGCCTAAATCCTCCCGGAAAAAGGGAAAAAGTTCCTTTCGACTAGGAAATCATTTATCATTCCGACTTTATTTTTGTATGATGTATGTCCGGATTAAGTGAGGAGGCAGACTATTAGAGTTTGCCGGAGAAACAAATCTGGAAGTGAAAGCGCTGACGGCGTGGATGAAGTTGAGGGCGCTTACCTATCCGGCAGTTGTGACACTCACGCACACCGCCGCTGCTGCGTCTTTGGCCGAGACGCATGGGTGAAGACCAAGTTATCGAACGCTTCTCGTCCCGGTAACTTTCCAGCCTTGATGTCAACCGCGCCGGAGCCGGCATCACTGAACCTCAGTTTGTTGCAAGCTGTCAGCACTCATCGTGTTTAAGCCGTTAGTGGCGGCGCCATCTCGTTGTTCGCGACCGAAACAATTTTGTCGTCATATTAGCAGTCACCAAGAGCAATTCAGTCTTCCATCATCTCCCCAGATCGCCGCGCTTTGCTCAATATTAGGAGAACATTATGTCTCGCCATCTTTCACCCTTCCATTTATCATCGAAGCGTTTCCCCCGGTGGTCGTTTTACGTGTTTATTGCCGTCGCCACGCTCTGCTTCGGATTTTATACTTTCGCGCAGACCTTGCCTGCCCTCTCCATCAGCGATGCGAGCGTGATCGAAGGAGAAGGCGGGGGAACGACGAATGCTGTTTTCAACGTCAATTTATCCGCCACCAGCACGCAGACGATAACGGTCAACTTCGCGACGCGCAACAACTCGGCGACCGCGCCCGCCGACTACACCGCCACATCAGGCACGCTCACCTTCGCCCCCGGTGAGAGATCAAAAACGATCACGGTTCCCGTGGCGGCAGATTGTGTGGCGGAAGGAACGGAGAGTTTCTTTGTCGAATTAACTAATCCTGTCAATGCCACCATCAGCGACGGCTTCGCGATTGGCACGATCCAAACCGACGACAACCGCAGCCTCTCCATCGCCGACCTTTCCTTCGTCGAAGGCGAAGGAGGCGGGACGACTAACGCGGTGTTCACCGTGACACTGAATGCAATTAACCCGATCAGCGCGGAATGCGGTCCGGTGACGGTCAACTTCGCGACGCGCAATAACTCCGCGACTGCGCCCGCCGACTACACCGCGACATCAGGCACGCTCACCTTCAATGTTGGCGAGACAACACAGACGATTACGGTTCCGGTGGCGGCGGACTGCATCGCTGAGGGGACGGAGAGTTTCTTTGTCGAACTGAGCAGCGCGGCGAACGCCACCATCAGCGACGGCTTCGCGATTGGCACGATCCAAACCGACGACAACCGCAGCCTCTCCATCGCCGACCTTTCCTTCGTCGAAGGCGAAGGGGGCGGAACGACAAACGCTATTTTCACCGTCACGCTCAACGCCGTGAATGCGATCAGCGCGGAGTGCGGTCCGGTGACAGTCAACTACGCGACGCGGAACAACTCGGCGACCGCGCCCGCCGACTACACGGCCACGACGGGCACGCTCACTTTCAACGCGGGCGAGACGACCAAGACGATCACGGTTCCCGTGGCGGCGGACTGCA
>JBPCIP010000094.1:0-7761 GCA_051006195.1 Pyrinomonadaceae bacterium | reverse complement strand
ACAGAAGCGCGCGGCGTTCCAGATTTTGTTGGCGAAGTTGCGATACGACTCGACCTGATTTTCGTTCCAGCGCGTATCGGTCGTCTCAATCGAAGCGAGCACGAGGCGCGTTGCGTCCACGCCGTACTTGTCGAAAATCTCCATCGGGTCAACGCCGTTGTTCTTCGATTTCGACATGCGCTGCCCGTGCTTGTCGAAGACCGTGCCAGTGATGAACACGTCGGCGAAGGCTTTCTCTCCGGTGAACTTGACGCCCGTCATCATCATCCGCGATACCCACAGAAAAATGATGTCGCGCGCCGTAACGAGCACGGACGTAGGATAAAACGTTTGCAAATCTTTCGTCTCGTCCGGCCAGCCCAGCGTCGAGATCGGCCACAGCGCGGAGGAGAACCACGTATCGAGCACGTCCGGGTCTTGCGTTAATTTGTCAGTGCCCGCTTTCTCTCGCGCTTCTTCAACGCTTCGCGCGACAATGGTGCGCCCGTCTTCGGTGTACCACGCGGGGATGCGATGCCCCCACCAGAGTTGACGCGAGAGCGTCCAGTCATGCAGATTTTCGAGCCACTTCGTATAGACTTTTTCATACGGCGCTTCCGGCACGAAGCGCGGCTCGTGTTTCTCGCGCATCAATTCGAGCGGGCGGCGGGCGAGTTCTCCTTGTTTGCCGAACCACTGCAAAGAGATCAAAGGCTCGACCACCGTGCGGCAACGCTCGCACTTCGAGATCGAGAACTCGTAATCAACCACTTGCTCCAACAGTCCGAGTTCGGCAAACTTCGCGACGACACGCTCGCGCGCTTCATAACGATCAAGCCCGGCAAACTCCGCGCCCGCCTCCGTCGTCATCTGCGCGTGCTGATCGATGACTTTGATCTGCGGCAACTCGTGGCGCAACCCCATCGCGTAATCGTTCGGGTCGTGGGCGGGCGTCACCTTCACCGCGCCAGTGCCGAATTCGGGATCGACAAACTCATCCGCGACGACGGGAATTTCCCGTTCCGTCAGCGGCAACGAGAGCAATGCGCCGACGAGCTCGCGGTAGCGCTCATCCGCCGGGTTAACGGCAACTGCCGTGTCGCCGAGCATCGTTTCAGGCCGCGTCGTCGCCACGGTCACGCGCCGGTCAATGCCCTTCACCGGATATTGCAAGTAATAAAGTTTTCCCGCCTCCGATTCTTTATCAACTTCGAGGTCTGAAAGCGCGGTCTGATCCTTCGGGCACCAGTTGATCATGCCCTCGCCGTGATAGATCAATCCCTGGTCATAGCAGCACACGAAAAACTCGCGGACGGCGCGCGACAAGCCTTCGTCCATCGTGAACCGTTGGCGCGACCAGTCAACCGATGCGCCCTCGCGCCGCATCTGCCGCATGATCTGCGAACCCGATTCATGTCGCCACTGCCACACGCGCTCCAGAAATTTCTCGCGCCCTAGCTCATGACGCGACGTGCCTTCTTTTTTGAGTTCGCGTTCGACGACGATCTGCGTGGAAATGCCCGCATGGTCTTCGCCGGGAACCCAGAGCGTGCGGAAGCCGCTCATGCGTTTGTAGCGCGTGAGCACGTCCATGATCGTGTGCTGGAGGGCGTGCCCCATGTGGAGTGAACCCGTGACGTTGGGCGGCGGGATGACGATTGAATAAACGGGCGCGCTTGGGTCGCGGTTAATCTCCGGCGCGAAACACCCTCCGGCCTCCCAGTTGGCGTAATGGCGTTCTTCCGCCTGCTTCGGATCGTAGGTCTTCGGGATGTCCATGACTTAAGCCTGGTCGGTAAATCTCAATCAGTTGTCAGTTTTCGATTACGACTCATTGTAATGGAAACGGTTTGTGATTTCAGCTTTCCGGCTGTGCCTTCAATACGGAAAAATTATCGTCACCCGAACTCGAAGGCTCATGGCAGAAACGCAGTGCGGGTAGAGAGTCAAAGATTCAGATTTATCATCAGACAATCTATAGCTTGCAGGCGAAAGTGTTTGATATAGTGAGCTCATCAATAACCGTCGCTTCATGGCTCAGCCCAAGATTAGGAGACGACGCTCTAGAGATGAATTGCGAAGGAGGCTTCAATGGATTGGTACGCTTTTCTCTTCGCGCTATGTTTACTGCTTGCCGGCGGCTGGGCAATTCTCGTCGTCCGCCGCCCGAAAATGCAGGGTGAAGATTGGCAACGTGTCAAACATCAGGAAGCGGCGCGGGCGGCGCGACGGATGGAGCGGCAGCGCGGCAAAGTCTGGTTCAGAATTGACAACCTGTACGCCGAGTTGATGGGAAAGTCGCTGTTTGCGGAGCGCCTCGCGGAAATCTCGACCACACCGAGCGATTCTCCGACAGTCACAATCACAGAACACCCGGCCACGCCGGACAGCTTCTCTCAGGCATCCGTCAAAGATGCGTTTGAGACGTTTCTCCGCAAACGCGGATGAAGAATGCATGACCTTGGCCTCGCATCGGGCACAGCGGCCAGCAGCAGCAGCGCATCCGTCCATCCAACTCGCCGTGCATCCGTCGTTGGATAGATTTCAGGTCGGGGCCGGAGAAACGCCAAAAAAAAACGGATCGAGCGCGGCGGTTCGGCTCTCGCCTGATTCGCCTCAACTCGATCCGTGTGTGCGTTTGCTTTTCTGCTACTGCGCTCGCGATCTTTCTTCTTCAAGACGTTGCTTAATGAGCCGTTCGGCCAGATCGGGGACGACTTCCCACGCGATCTCGCGCACGACCTGCTCCGACATCTGCGCGACGACGCGGCGCACTACCTCGTCCAACATTTCGGGCGACAGGTGCGACGTTTGTTCCTGCTGAATTGGTGCGGGCGAAGTCTCTTGAGCCGCGACCATTTTGCTCTCACTCGCCGCCGCGACCGTCGCCGCCGGGGCAACTTCGCTTTCAAACGCAGGCGCACTCTCCCTTGCCATGATTTCCTGCATGACCGCAGGCGCGCTATCGAACGTGGATGCACTCTCTGCGGTGGGCGCAGGCATTTCCCAAACCGCTTCTTCCTGCGTCCACTCCGGCACTTCCTCCGGCTCTTTTGCAAACGGTGCGGGCACGTTGCCAATCACCGGCGCGGACGATACAAGGTTCTCCGCCTCCTCAAACAGTTCAGGCTCTTGAGCCGCCGGCGCGCTCTCAGCGAAGAGCAGATTATCCTCATCTTCTTTAGCGGCGCGCGGCTGCGGAGTGGGAGCAGCATCGAACAATTCTTCGTCGCCGATGTCGAGGATGAAGTCATCGGCTTCGGCGGCGCTGCGGCGCTGCGGCATGATGTCGCCTAGTTCGAGGAGCGCATCGTCGGCTTCGGTGGCGCGTGCCATCTGTGCGGCGAAAGCGGATTGTGCGAGTGGCGAGCCTTCGGAGGGAGTGGCGGCTGACGCCGGGTGGAGATGTGTTTGGGTTGAAGCGTCCATATCCGTTTGCGTTCGGGGAATCATTTCGGGATCAGTGTCTGGCGAGCCGATGGATAACACGAATGCTTCGTCCGTTTCGCCGCGATCACTGAATTGCTCCTCTTCGTTGATCTCGGAAAAGACGGGTGCGCTCGTGCTGGCGGAGGCATGTTCGCGCGCCTCGAATTCCGCCGCGGGCATGGTCTGGATCGTCGCATCGTCCAGATCGAAATCGCCGAAGGCATCGGCGTGAGCGTTCATCGTGGCGCTCGCAGCATCGACCGCGCGAGCCTCCATCGAAAGGGGAGACAGATCATGCATCGTCGCCGCCGCCTCTTCCTCTTCACGTTTGTCGTCTCGCAGATGATCGCCGAGGGTGGTCTTTTCGTCCGCATGCTCGCCGCCCAGCAAGCCGCCGACTTTGTTCACAAGATCGCGTATGGATTGGAAAGGTTTGGTCAAGACATCGTCCGCGCCCACTCTGCGCGCCTCCGCTTCGTTGAAAGGTTCAAACGTGCCGACCAGCAGCACGACGGGGATGTGCCGCAAGCGCTCGTCCCTCTTGATGCGCTCGCACAATTGATAGCCGTTCGGCTCCGGCATGAACACATCGGCGAGGACGATGTCCGGCAAACTCTCGTTCAATTTCTCGACTGCCTGCGCGCCGCTGCCAACCGTGACGACCTCCATCGCTTCGTCGTTGAAGGTCAAACTCACCACCTTTTGAATGGTTAAGGAATCATCGGCGAGCAGCAGTTTGCGTCCCGTCAGCAAAAACCAAACTCCTTTGAGGACGAGCGTCGCTTCGTCGGCCACCTCCTCGCGCCGCGCTTTCTTGCAGGCGGAGGCATAAACGACGCAGGGCGTGAGACTTCAAATTGCAGCCTCCCCTTCTCTCAACAGGCTGCCATTTGAACCTAACAGACGCGCCGATAATGCGTCAAGAAGAAAGGGATGTGGGATGTGGGATGTGAATGAATCGGAAAACTACTCAAGCGAGTCAATCATTTTTCATCCTTCAGCCCTTAGCCCTTTCCTATGGTTATATCGTCCGGCGTGTTCGCTTTGCCGTCCGCGCCGGGGGAGCGCAAAGTGAAACGTTCGCGCGTGCCTTCGTATTCGTAGGGGCGATGCCACGGGTCGACGCGGATGAAGGCGGGAGTGTAGCGCGGATTGAGATGATCGACGAGAGTTGCTGCCGATCCGGCGACGACGTAGAAACCGTGTTCGCGTCGATAAGCTTCGAGCGCGGCGGCCAGTCGGTCGAGATCGGCGCGGGCGCGAATTTGTTTCTCCGTCTCAAGCAGGCGGGCGAAGGCGTCGAATCCTTCAAAACTGCGTTCTCCGAGACGAATGCGCGCCACCTGCCAGCGGCCTCTCGCATCTCTGTTGAAATCCACCGCCACCCCAACTTCCGCCTCAAGCACGGCGGACGACAGAAGCGCAGAGAGCGCCGCCGCCGGATACTTGACCGACAGCGCGCCTCGCTTCAATTCATTTTCGCTTTGGCCCTGATCTGCTCCCGCGGCTTTATTCTTGTTTTTGCCCGACGCATCGAGTTCGGCGGCGAGAGTTTCGAGTTCGAGGCGGGCGGGCGAGATATTTTCGTCACCCAGAGAGCGCGCCAACAGATCGAAGGATTCCCATTGCCGATCTCCCGTTCTGACTTCGACCACACGCCACCGCCCCTCCCCATCCCTCGCGAAACGAAATGCGAGTTTCACACCTGCCAGCACAGTTGCGGCGGTGGCCTGCGGCGGAGAGATTTCCCTGATCGTCACCGCCTCCTTGTTGAGTTCAAGGAGCGACACGGCAGCGATCAACTTGCGCGCTTCGTCTTTCTTGATGCTCTTTTGCGCGACGACGGGGGCAACGCCGAGGACGATGCACAGGAGAGTCATCAGGCTCAAGCGGCGAATCATCCGGGGTTGTGGTCGTTGGCTCATTCGTTCGCTCCGGGCTTAGGTGTCGCCGACGAGCGGAAGTCAGGGTTGAAAACAGTCTTGATTTCACGCGCCCGCGTTACTGATCAAAACGCTGAGCATGACCTGAAGTTGCGAGGCCGTGAAAGGCTTGGGGAGGAAGACGATGGCTCCCGCCGCAAAACTATCGGACGAGTGCTTGGGGTTCTGCTCGGCGGTCATCATCATCACCGGAATCTTCATCAGGCGCTTCTCCGTCCTCATGTGCCGCACGAGTTCCGGCCCCTGAATGTGCGGCATCACCACGTCGATGATGGCGGCGGTGAAGCTCGCGTCCGACTGGAGAATCTTATACGCTTCGCGCCCATCGCCCGCCGTCACAACCGTGTAGCCCTCTTTTTCCACAAGCGTTTTGACCAGACGTAAAATCGCCGGATCGTCATCGGCGACCAGAATGCGATGTGAGGCTTGCGAAGTTTGCTCTGCCATTTCTTCCAGTGATGAGTGATGAGTGATGGGTGATGAGTAAGTACAAAAGCCTTGTCTTTAACTCATCACCCATCACTCATCACTACCTCCTGATTGCTGTCTTCGTTGCGCGAAAGTTGAGCGGCGAGCGCGATGGCGGCCACCATGCTGGAATGTTCCGCCAGCCCTTTGCCCGCGATGTCGAACGCCGTCCCGTGATCGACCGAAGTGCGGATGAACGGAAGACCCAGCGTGACGTTGACGGCTTCGCCGAACGAAAGACACTTGACCGGAATCATCGCCTGATCATGATAACAGGCCACCACCGCATCGAACTCGCCGCGCGACGCACGCAGGAACACCGTGTCCGCCGAGAACGGCCCCGCCACGTCGATCCCCAAGGCGCGGCAGGCTTCTACTCCCGGAACGATCTCTGCCGACTCCTCGACGCCGAACAAACCGCCCTCCGCTCCGTGCGGGTTGAGCGCCGCCATCGCCAGTCGCGGTTCGCCGATGCCCCAGCGTTTCAATTCGCGGTGCGCCAGTTTGACCACGCGCTCGATCCGCTCGCGCTCGACGAGCCGGATCGCTTCGGACAGCGGCACATGCGTCGAGAGCAACACGATCCTCAAGTTGGCCGCGACGAAAGCCATCGCGCACTCTTGCGCGCGCGTCAGATGTGCCAGAAACTCCGTGTGGCCGGGGAAGCTGTAGCCGCCGAGAAACAACGCGCGTTTGTTGATGGGCGCGGTCGAAATCGCATCGAGATGTCCGCGCATACACAACTCAACTGCCGCTTCGATGTACTCGCCCGATGCGCGCCCCGCCGCTGATGATTCCACGCCCGGCTCAATGTTCGCCCGGATGTTATCAAGATGATAGATAATTGGCGCGTCAAGGCTTTCCGGTAACGACTCACCATGACGGATGATCTCGTAGCCGCATTGCAAATCGAGTTTGCGCGCCGTGTGTGCGAGCAACTGCGCATCGCCGATGATGACGGGCGCACAAACTTGCCTCACCGTTAATTCAGCCACTGCCTTGAGGGCGACTTCAGGTCCGATCCCCGTCGGGTCGCCCATCGTGATCCCGATGCGCGGTCGCCGGTTGGCCGTTGACCTCGACTCGCTTGCGGAAAAGTTATAGCTGGTTTCGGTCATCGCACATCGCGCAAAAAGAGCAGGCGCGGCTGTGTTAGGTCAACAGCCGCGCGCTCAGGTCATTTCCAGAGAGAATGCCGGTAACTCAGATGGCTCTACTCCGCATCGTCGTCGTCTTCAGCCTCGTCGCCGCCATCGCGGTCTTCGGCTTTGAACATGTACTTGATGTTGTGCTTGAGCAGCAGCACGTTCGGCTCACCCTTGCGATTCACTTTGAGCGCGGCGCGATCATACCATTCGATAGTGCCGATAACCTCCTCCCCATCTTGCAGGACGATTACCATCTGGGTGTGGGCGTCCATCTGCTTTTTGTAATAGAAGATTTCGGCATTGGTTTCCGAGGGCGGGATGCGCTTGCGCCCTTGCGCGGCAGCGGCAGCCGAGGCGGAACTGCCGCCGGAATGTTGTGGGGGACGCGATTGGTGCGACGGCGCGCCGCCTCCACGAGACGGATTTTCCCGCGCCGGGCTACTATCACGATGCCGCTCGTTGCGTTCTGCCTGCGGGTTCGGTTCACGATTTTTTACGTCGGCCAAGGTCGGTCGGATAAGTTTGCGATTCACTTTATTTACTTTTGCCTCCAGCAATCTCACAAGCGAGAAGCAGCGCGCTGGAATGGGGTTCCCGGCTCTTTTTCAGACGAGTTGCCAAACAAGTGGCGGCTTGGGTGCGCCTGATCTTTCACAGGCGGCTGTCGTTGCAAGACGAGAAACGGTTCTGGTTCCGTTGTTGAATTACAATCCTGTCAGGAATGGGCGACATGCTACACGACTCACTGAAAAAAGGCAAAAGGAAAAAGCACAATTGAGCGGTCGGCAGTAAGC
>JBPCIP010000093.1:0-19366 GCA_051006195.1 Pyrinomonadaceae bacterium | reverse complement strand
CCGGAAGAACATCGGATTAGCGCCGAACTATCTGCGAGCGGTGGAGTTGGCCGAAGCGCCGTATGCGTGGATTCTGGGCGACGATGACGTGTTCGACTTCTCGAACTGCACCGATGTCATTGATGTCATTAAAGCGGGCACGGTTGATCTCATTTACCTGAGCGATCTGGGTGTGGTCGGCTGGGCGCGAGAGACAACGACGACGAGCGGGCACCTGGCGAAGCACGGATCAAACTATTTTCTCTTACTGACATTCGTGCCGAACTTCCTGTTCAGAACGGAGCGATTTGACTCGCAAAGCCTGATCGAAGGGTATCGCAGCGCCGCCAATTTGTATCCGCACTTTCCGTTTGTCAATAAATCGGTGCGGGATGATTTCTCATTTTACATCTCGAAGCAGAAGCTGGTTTATCGCGGCGAGGACGACAATCACCTGTCGATGCTGACGTGGCTCACAGTCTGGGTGAACAACTGTCGTACCATCGAAGACCACAAGATGCGCCGCGCCGCAATTTACGAATTGCCTTACGTCGCGCAAAGTCGCATCAAATGGTTGCGAGTCGTGGCGATCAGCATCATTGCCGGGAAAATGGATGCTCCTGAAAAGGTGCTGCCCCAACTCAGGCAGATGATGTCAGGACTGAGCGCAGACCAATTACTGTTGCTCTCTCTCCTCGCGCCTCTGCTGCTGGTTCCGTCAGTTATATATCGGAGGCTGAGAACGCTGCGCCGGGCGCGACGGGGTAAAGCTTTCCCGGAAGCCAGCCAGTCCACCGATCTGTTCAGGTCTTGAATGCGTGTGAGGGTGAATCTTTGTTGACCAAAAGTGTAGCAGAGCAGTTGGAGATCTTGATCTTCACCTATAACCGGGCGGCGTATCTGGAGCGAACGCTCTCGCAGTTTCTAACGAGTCCGTTCGCGCAGTGCCGCTTGACAGTGCTGGATAACTGCTCGACGGATGAAACATCAATCGTCTGCGACAAGTATCGCGCACTGTTTCGGAATCTAAGAATCGTTCGACACAAAAAGAATATCGGTTTAACGGCGAATTACCTCCGGGCGGTCGAGTTGTCGGAGGCGCGCTATACGTGGATTATTGGTGACGACGATGTCTATGATTTTTCTGATTGCGCCGACGTTATCGCTGCGGTTGAGACCAAAGATTTTGATCTGATTTACCTGAGTGATCTTGGCCGCTGCGGTTGGGAACGAGGGATGGCAACAACAAGCGCGCACCTGGCGATAAACGGGTCAAACTACTTTTTTCTACACTCGTTCGTCAATAACTTCATGTTCAAAACGGAACGCTTCGATTCGGCGTGCCTGAGCGAAGGTTATCGCACCGCGGCCCATCTGTTTCCGCAATTCGGGTTTTGCAAAAAGTCGGTGCGGGATAATTTCTCGTTTTACATCTCAAAGAAGAAAATGATCGAGCGCGGTCAGGACAATAATCACCTGGCTCCTTGGCGTTGGTACGCGGCTTGGGTGAGCAACTGCCGCACCATCGAAGACCGCCGGCTGTGTCGAGCGGCAATTTATGAACTTCTTTACTTTTATAAAAACGGCCTTACCTATACCTATACCTATATTGGTAAAAGCGGCGATCGTTCCCGTTGGTTGCGAGGCTTTATCAGGCCGCTGATACTCGAGAAGCTCAACGCGCCGGAAGGTTTTTTTCGCAAAACCGGGCAGATATTAATGGGGTTGAGTCTTGACCAATTGCTGTTGTTCTCTCTGCTCTCCCCCTTAGTGCTGACTCCTTCGGCTGTGTATAGGTGGATGAGAACACTGCGACGTTGGGCGCGCGGCAACCCGGCGCTTGAAGTCACACGATCTTCTGATCCATTCAGAAGTTAAGAAGTAAGAGCATGACGCGCGCGGTCGGTGCGAACTTGAGCTAGACAAGTCTTTCGCTTTTCTGCGGCTGTAACGATCTCAACGCTGAGTCGCGCGGGCTGAAAAACAGATCGGTGCGGAACTATGGGCGGCAGCGGGTTGCTGTTCAATAGGCTTTTCACTCTATAAATGACGGTGAATTAAATTAAGGTGACAACTGAACCGGGGGCGCATTGTCCAACCTAGCTCTTAACACAAACGATGCAAAGCACGAGCGCGTCTGCGCGGTGGTGGTGGCATATAACCGGCAGGCGCTCCTGCGCGAGTGTCTCTCGGCTTTGCAGGCGCAGACGCGCTCAGTAGACTTGATTCTCGTGGTCAACAACGCCAGCACCGATGGCACCGCCGAGATGGTGACTGCCGACTTTCCGCGCATCACGCTGCTCAACTTGAAAGAGAACATTGGCGGTGCCGGTGGCTTCTACGAAGGGATGAAGTGGGCTTACGAGCAGGGCTATGATTGGCTGTGGCTGATGGACGATGATGCCCGCGCTATGCCCGATTGTCTGGAAAAATTGTTGGCGCAGCGCCGCCCCAACACCGGCGTGCTCGTGCCGATCCAGCGAGACAGCGGCGGGCGTCTCTACGGCATCAGCGAATGGCGCAAGCATCAATATGATGTGACCGAAGAGATCGTTGCGCAGAAGCAGGCGCGCAGCGGAAACTTTGTCTTCACCTTCGTCGGGCCGCTTATCGCGAGAGAGATCGTCACGCAGATCGGGTTGCCCAATAAGGACTTCTTCATCTGGTTCGACGATCATGAATATGCTCTTCGCATTAAGAGTCGGACGCAGGCGGAGATTGTCGCCGTGCCGGATGCTGTCTTTCTGCATAACTTCTTCGGGCAAATCAGAGAAGTGAGTTTGTTCGGGCGGCGTAGTACACGCTCGACCCAAGCGGCCTGGAAAACTTACTATGGCACGAGAAATCAAATTTACACGCTGACGAGAATGGGGCGCAGCCCGCGCGAATTGCTCACCTACAGCTCCGTGCAATTGCGCTATCTCTTAGGGGAAGCTGTTTATGAGCCTGATCGCTGGGAACGGGTCAAACTGCGTTTGCAGGGCGTCTGGGATGGCATATTCGGGCGGCTCGGCAAACGAGTCTCTCCGAAGAAATAGACTTTCCCGGAGTTATCAAAAGTCGGTCAGGTGTGGAGAGGATGAACCATCAGTTCTTCACGCACCGCGCGGCAGCGTCTCGGCAAACTTTTCCCCAGCAACGTTACTGATGAAGTTGTCTGCAAGTGATTGTGCCGGGCGCGCAGCGAAAGGCGTTGCGGGTGCGAGCGCTGAAGGCATGTGAGGAGAAAGTGGCTTAAATGAGCGAGCGCGTGTGCGCAGTAGTGGTGACATATAATCGGCAAGCGCTCTTGCGCGAGTGTCTGTTGGCCCTGCAAGCGCAGACGCGCCCGGTGGACGAGATATTGATCGTCAACAATGCCAGCACCGATCAGACCGGCGCGATGCTGCGAGCGGAATTTCCGCACCTGCGGGTGCTGGAATTGACGGAGAACGCGGGCGGATCGGGCGGTTTTCATGATGGTATGGAGTGGGCGTTTGCGGCGGGCTACGACTGGCTTTGGTTGATGGATGACGATGGCCGACCGGCTGTGGATTGCCTGGCGAAACTGTTGGCGCATGGTCGGGCGAACAGCGTCGTCGTGCCGGTGCAGCAGGACAGCAGCGGGCGCTTGTACGGCGTCAGCGCGTGGCGCAACATCAACGTCGAAGCGACAGAGGAGGTCATCGCGCAACGGCAACCGGCGGTCATTGGCGCATTCACTTTCGCGTTTGTTGGGCCGCTGATACACCGGGCGGTGGTGAAACAAGTGGGTCTGCCGAATCGCGACTTCTTCATCTGGTTCGATGATCATGAGTATGCGCTGCGGATTCAGAGCCGGACGCAGGCCGAGATCATCATCGTGCCCGACGCTCTCTTCTTTCACAACTTCGGCGGGCAATTGCGGGAAGTCAGCTTTCTTGGCCGGCGCAGTTCCCGCGTCGTGCAGCCGGCGTGGAAAAGCTATTACGGAGTCAGGAATCATCTCTACACCGTAACCAGAACCACACGTAAGCCACGGGAGGTGGCGGTCTTCTTCTTGTACCAGATCAGGCGACTGTGCGGGGACTTGGTATTTGAGCCTGACCGCTGGCGGCGCGTGCGCTTGCGACTGATGGGCATCAGCGACGGCGCGCTGGGTCGGCTGGGTAAACGTGTGCCGGTAAAATAAGCCACACGCGTTGATGTCTAGTCGCGCGACATCGCAAGAACCCGCCGCGGTGCGTTAGGGGCGGGTTCTTTCCGTCATCGAGGCGACCGCCGCCTTTGATGTTTAAGCACCGCCTTCTTTACCGCCGCCAAACTTCAAGTGCGCTGGCATAAAGCCGGGTGCCGTTCAGTCAGGTTCTTCGAGGAGGCCTTGCCGTGAGTGATCGTGTGTGCGTCGTGATCGTGACCTATAATCGGCGCGAGCAGTTGCGCGAGTGCCTCCTGGCTTTGCAGGCGCAGACCCGCCCGGTGGACGAAATCCTTATCATCGAGAACGCCAGCCGCGACGGCACGGGGGAGATGCTGAGGAGTGAGTTCCCGCAATATCCGGTGTTGGCGATGACGGAGAACACCGGCGCCTCCAAAGGTTATTACGAGGGTCTGAAGTATTCCTACGAGCACGGGTATGATTGGACGTGGGTGATTGACGATGAAGGGCGCGCCGCCCCCGACTGTCTGGAAAAGCTGCTTAAACATGCACAACCCGACAGCGTGCTCATGCCGGTGAAGCGGGATAGTGGAGGGCGATTCTACGGCATTCCCGTCTGGCGAAAACGCAATCTTGATATTGCCGCCGAAGTCGTCTCGCAGCCAGCACTAACGCGCGACGATTTCCTCTTTGATTTTACCGCGACGCTCATCTCCAGAGCCGTTGTGGCGCAGGGCGGCTTGCCGAATCAGGACTTCTTCATCTGGTTTGATGATTACGAGTATGCGATGCGCGTCAAAAGTAAGATGAAGGTGCAGATCATCGCGGTGCCGGAAGCGGTCTTTCACTGCGACTTCGGCGGTCAGACGAAGGAAGTCCGCTTTTTGGGGCGGCGCAGTTATCGCAGCCAGCAACCGGCGTGGAAAACATACTACGGCACCAGAAATCCTCTTTACACCCTGCTCAGAACGAGGCGCAGGCCGGACGAATTGTTCCTGTACTCGCTGGTCAACTTCCGGCTCATGCTGATGGACATCGTGTACGAACCCGACCGCTGGGAGCGTGTGAAGATGCGCCTGCTCGGCGTGCGCGACGGCGTGACGGGCCGGCTCGGCAAGCGGGTCGTCCCCAAATGACGGCGCGGTTAAAGGTCGTGGCTCAAGTTTGGGAGAACACGCTCTAGCGTGCTTGGCGTCCTCTCTTCGCATTCTTCGCGGTGAGACTAAAACTTTAACCGCAAAGCACGCGAAGAGAAGACGCCAAGCACGCGAAGGGCCGGGCCGCTCTCCCCGGACTTGAATCACTACCGAATGAAGATCATCCACATCATCGGCGACCTTGACATCGGAGGGGCGCAGACCATGTTGCACCAACTCCTTTGTCACACGGACAGGTCGGGTTTTGAGAGCGAGGTCGTTTCGCTGACGGACACGGGCGCGATCAGTGACAGAATCAAGGCGTTGGGCGTGCCGGTGCGGGCGCTGGGGATGCGGCGCGGCGGGGCGCCGGAACCGGCGGGCTTACTCCGGCTGGCCCGCTGGCTGCGCCGTTCTCGTCCCGATGTCGTCCAGACGTGGTTGTATCACGCCGACATGATCGGCGGCCTGGCGGCCAGGGGCGCCGGCATCCGCGCCGTCGCGTGGGGCATTCACATCACCCACCTCGACGCGCAAACCGTCAAGCGCAGGACTTTGTGGACGGCTAAAGTCTGCGCCCGATTGTCCCATTACGTGCCCCGGAGAATCGTCTGTTGCGCCGAAGCCTCGCAACGGCTTCACGCTGAGATGGGATACGCGACGGAGAAAATGACCGTGATCCCGAACGGTTTTGACTTAAACAGTTTCAAACCAGACACCGCCGCCCGGGCGAGCATCCGGCGGGAGTTAGGGATTCCCGACGAGGCTCCGCTCATCGGCCTGATCGGGCGTTTCCACCCCCAGAAGGATTATCAGAACTTCGTGCGCGCCGCCGCCCTGCTTCACGCGCGCCTGCCGGAAGCCAGATTCCTCCTGTGCGGCGAAGGCGTTGATTCACAAAATCAGGCGCTCGTCGCGTGGGTTGAGGAAGTCGCACCGCGGGATAAATTTCATCTCATCGGCAGCCGGCGAGACATGCCCCGGCTCTACAACGCGCTGGACATTCTCTCCCTCTCCTCCGCTTACGGCGAAGCCTTCCCGATGGTGGTCGGCGAAGCCATGGCCTGCGGCATCCCATGCGTGGTCACGGACATTGGCGATTCGGCGCTCATCGTGGGCGACGCGGGGCGGGTGGTGCCAGCGAGGGATTCGCAGGCTCTGGCCGCCGCATGGCTCGAACTCTTAGCGATGGAGACGGAAGCCCGGCGAGAGTTGGGGAGGGCCGCGCGCAAACGTATTGAGAAGCAATACAGCATCACATCCATCGCGGCTCGGTATGAGGACCTGTACAAAGAGATTGGCCGTGGCTAATCGTCAAATGATAAGGAAAATCCGATGGAGGTGGACTCCCAGACATCGCCGTATCCGCAGGCCCAAGTGCGCGGCGAACGAGACACGGTATTTTACCCGCCGATGCTTCTCGTCGCTTATCTGCGGTCTTCCTCCCCGGCGAATGTGAAATTAATTTGCCGCTTCATCTTACTTTTCAACGGGTCACTGTTCGATTAAGCCGGGGATGCGATGACCAAAGAGATGTCAAACGCGGATGCTCCGATACTTGCGCCAACGAGCCGCCGCAACTTTATCATTGGGGCAGGCGCCGGAGTTGTGGGGGCTGGCCTGGCTCCGTTTAGCGAACTCGGAGCGGTGCTCGCCAGCGCATCGGGCCAGGTGTCGTCTCCCCCCGGCTTGGCCGTCAGCGTCAGGGATTTCGGCGCGGCGGGCGACGGTGTGACCAACGACACGCAGGCGTTTCTTAATCTGATCGCCTACGTCAACGCTCGCAGCGGCGGCGTGCGGGTCGTCATCCCGCCGGGCCTCTACGTCGTCGGCCTCCAAACGTCGCGGCCCGGCGGTGCGCGTTTCTCCGGCACTGAATTCGCTTTCAGGAACTGTGCTCAGCCGATTGCGATTGAAGGCTACGGGGCGATCTTGAAACACCCGGACGGCATGAGGTTCGGTTCCTTCAACCCGACCGGCGCCCCATACAATCCGCCGTCATTGCCCTTTTACAACGCCGCTTACGCGGCCTCGACCGGCGCGATGCTATCGTTCATCAACTGCCGGAGCGTCAGCGTCAAAGGTCTGGAACTTCACGGCAACAGCACCAACTACGTCATCGGCGGGATGTGGGGCGACCGGGATCGTCAAACGCGCTCCTACGGCCTGGTGTTTGAAAGTTGCGGCAACGTGCTGCTGGAGCAAATCTCCGCGCACCACTTCGGCCTGGACGGCGCATACGTGAGGAACGCTGACTCGACCGAGACCAGCCCCTATGCGCCCTTTCTGCTGCTCAACTGCACGTTCGAGTACAACGGGCGACAGGGCCTGAGTTGGGTTTCGGGGAACGGGCTGACGGCCATTAACTGCAAGTTCAACCACACGGGTTACGCCGTCAACTCGGGCACGGGCCGACCGCTCGTCAGCGCGCCGGGCGCGGGCGTGGACTTGGAGGCCGAGTACACGAACCGGCAAGTCTCAAAGGTGAAGGGTGGGCGCTTCATCAACTGCGAATTCGTGCATACGAAAGGCGTGGCACTGTTAAGCGATAATCCCAATCCCGGATTCAACGATGACGACGTGTCCGACATGGTGTTTGAGAACTGCCTGTTCTGGAATTTCGAGAACTACACGCTGTGGACGAAGCGCCCCCGGCATACCTTCAGGGACTGCCGCATCTACGGCTCGCCGGTCAACGCTTACACGTCGCTGACGAGGCCGGGCGACGCGACGAAGTTTTACAACTGCGAGTTTGAGGACAAGGCGCACCCCGTTTACGGCAGCCCTTTCGGCGAGTATGTCATCACGTATGACGGCTTGTTCGACGGCCTCGTGTTCAGGGACTGCACCGTCACAGCCAACACGCGCAAAGCAGCTATCATCAGGCGGGGCGGGGCGGGCACCACTCCGGGGCGCGGCTTCGAGATGGAGGGCTGCACCATCATCGTGAGGTCGGCGGCGGGGCCGGACGCCGTGCTGCTCCAGGGGGGATTCGTGCGCCGCACGCGCTTCATCGAAGCCTTCACCGCCAGGCCGCCCGTCAACCTCTACGTGCAGACGAACGGGCAGACAGTGGTCGGAGACGGCGTGCAGGTGGACGGCCCCGTCATCAAGTGGCTGCCCGGCGGAGTGACCGGGCTAATCGTCAAGACATGGTGACGATTTCGGTCGAGGCGACACACACGCACTCCGTGTGTGTCGGTGGCTCGGAGTCTCTGTCGCGTGGTTCGATTCATGGCTTTACGTCGGAGCACCTCCGCGCAAGGGTTTACTCGTTTCCGCCATCGACGACAACTCCGCGTGAGGAAGTCTTCGCGTTATCCGGCAAACGTCGTCGAACCGGGATCGGCGCGGATTTGGTCGCCCCGATTTCCGCATTCGCTTATGCCAAACTCGCGTTATATACTGTGCGGCACTTGCTCAAACTTCAAAACTTACTGATGGAATAATCTTCTTTGACGACTCACCGCTTCTCTCATTTGCCCCTGATCATTTTGCTGGCACTGGTCGCGTTCGTCATCGTCGAGCGCTGGTCGGTGCCTCGACCGCCGTTCGGAATTGACGTGATGGCTTACGCCGTCATCGGCCACGAACTGTTGGACGGGCGGTTCCTCTATTCTGATTTGTGGGATCACAAGCCGCCCGCGATCTACGCCACTTACGCGGGCGCAGAGAGTTTGGTCGGCTACGGGCCGCAGATGCTGCTTCTGCTGAACACCGTGGCGACTCTCTTGACTTTGCTCGGAGCTTACCGGGCGGGCAAGGCCGGCGGCGGGGTGGCCGCCGGCCTGTGGGCGGCGGCTTTCTGGGCCGTGCTCTCCGGCACGGCTGTCATTGAAGGGCGCGACCCGAACAGCGAGTTTTTCATCAACCCCTGTTTGATGTGGGCTTTCGCGTTACTCGTGGAAGCGAATGACCGCTTGCTCGGCGTCAGGCGCGCGCTCCTCGTCGGCGGGCTGTTCGCGCTCGGATCATTTTATAAACCAGTGGTCGTCATCGCCGCCGCGATGCTGGCGTGCGTTCATGTCTGGTGGCCGCCGGCGGGGCGGCGCGGGCGGGCGGCGCTCGACGCGCTCGTGATGGGCGCGGTCGGCTTCGTCGCATGGTGCATCATGTTCGGCTACTTCGCCGCGACGAACCGCTTCACGGCATTCCGAGAGGCCGTCATCACTTACAACAGCTATTACGCGGGGGATGTGCTCGCGAACATCATCCTGCCGCTCCGCAACGGCTCCGAATTCAAACTCCTGCTGATGAGTTTGCTCGGCGTCGCGCTGCTCGCCGGGGCAGCCCTGAGTTTTATCAATAACCGGCGTGCGGGGGCGTTGCTCGCCGCGCTCTCTATCTCGACGTGGGTGATGGTCGCATCGCCGGGCAAGTTCTACGCGCACTACTTCCAACTGTGGCTGGTGCCGCTTGCGGTCGGCACGGGCTGGACGATAGTGCGGCTTGCGAGTCACGCGCCCGCCAACATCCGACAGTTTCCGCAGGCCGCAGGCGCGCTCGCGCTCGTGTCTTTACTGGCTCTGCAACTGCCGTTCTACAGAAGGGCATGGTCCCGGGATTGGATTGATCCAACGATCTTGAACCTCAATGTCGCCGAGCCGCTGGGACGCGACATCGACCGTCTCCTCGCCCCCGACGAAACTTTCCTGGTGTGGGGCAGCGAACCGGGTCTCTATTTCTGGAGCCGGCGTCACCCGCCGGTGGGCGTCTTCTTTCTGCATCATCTGCTCGGCGGCCCGCTCGCCGCGCAACTCTCGACGCACGCCGCCGCCGACCTCGCGCGCGCGCGCGCCGAACTGCTCGTCGTCTCGAAAAAAGCCGCCCTCTACGATTCGCCTCCCCCTGCGTGGATCACCGAAGACTATCGTCCGCTACCGGACTATCTACAGATGGAGACTCACACGCTGCTCGCCCGCCCCGGCGGCAAACTCGAAGCGCGCATCGCGGCAAAGCACGCCGGAGAGCAAATTCGATGAATCAACGTGCGGGCGCATTTCTCTTGACGATGCCCGGTCTCGGCAAGCCGCTTCGCCCCGGCCCGAAAGTTTCGCGCCTCGCATGTGCGGCGCTTTATTTATGGCAAACGATGTCGCAGGCTCATCCTGCACGAACAGCCCCGGGGGATTTTCGGCAACCGGCAACTTAAGCCCGCCCGGAGGCAGCGCTAACCGCGGCTTTGTCGGGAGTGCTGTGTTATGGCTTAATCTATCGTCGCGATTCAGTCCATGGCGGCAAACCCCGGCTCGCCGGCGGCGGGACAGGTTGCCTCGCCGACTATTATGGATGAAAACAGCCGAGGGGGCAGGCGGCGGTCGAGACGACGAGAGAAAAGCGTCGGCCAGCGGTTGATGCTCGTGGTTTGCAGATAAGTAGGAAGTAGGGATATTTTAAAATGGCTTTCCGGCAAAGATTATGAATGCACTTACCATCCTTCTGGCTCTCGCATCAGGCATCGGCATCAGTATGTTCGTGCCGGATGCCGGTGCGCCGGCCGTCTTGCTGTGTGCAGCGCTCGCCTCTCTCGCGGGTATTCTGGTTTATCGTGTCGGCGAAGACAGCAAGAAGTTTTTGCTGCAAATATTTATCTTGGGTTTGCTCGTCAGGGTGCTGATCGGCGCGGCGACGTTCGCCTCTAACTTGCAAAACTTTTTCTCCCCGGATGCCTTTTTCTTCGACGAAGGCGGCTACACGCTACTGCTCATCTGGCAGGGCGAACTTCACCGCACGGCGGTAAATGAGCTGATGGCGCACGCCAGCAGTTATTGGGGAATGCTCTACATGGTGGCCGCCATCTACACCGTCGTCGGGCGCAACGTGCTTGCCGTGCAGTTCGTCAGCGCCATCGCCGGCGCCGCCACGGCGCCGGCGATCTTTCTATGCGCCCGCCATATTTTCCAAAACGTCAAAGTGGCGCGCCTCTCCGCTTACTTCGTCGCCTTCTTCCCTTCACTGGTGCTGTGGTCATCACAGGCGCTCAAGGACGGGATGATAGTCTTTTGTCTTGCTGTCAGTATGCTGGCAACACTGAAGTTAGGAGAGAAGTGGAGTATCAAGTATTTTGTGGTTTTACTTTGCGCGCTGCTCGGAGTGTTCGGCTTGCGCTTCTACATCTTTTACATGGTGGTGGCTGCCATCGGCGGGACTTTCACCATCGGGATGCGTGCGGTAACATCACAGAGTCTGTTGCGGCAGTTCATCATCGTGGTAGGACTCGGGCTGGCGATGACCTTCCTCGGCGTCTTGCGCACGGCGAGCACGCAGTTGGAGGCTTACGGAAATCTTGAGGCGGTTCAGCGTAATCGCAGCTATATCGCCACGTCGGGGAGAGCCGGCTTCAACGCGGACGCGGACGTGTCCACGACCACCGGCGCCATCAGCGCGATCCCGGTCGGGTTGCTCCACCTGCTGCTCGCCCCCTTTCCGTGGCAGTTGACGAACCTGCGGCAGAGCATCTCACTGCCGGAGATGCTCATCTGGTGGTCATTGTTCCCGCTGCTCGTCCTGGGGCTATGGTTCACCATCAAACACCGGCTGCGGCAGGCGCTGCCGATTCTGATTTTCACGTCGATGCTGACACTGGCATATTCGATTTATCAAGGCAACGTCGGTACGGCCTACCGGCAGCGCGCGCAGTTGCTGGTCTTTTATTTTATTTTCGTCGCCGTCGGGTTCGTGCTGTTAAAAGAGCGGGCGGAAAACAGCAAAGCGCAGGCGGCGAACGTAAAGTCTCCGCCTGCGGGCCGAGCGGCCCTCCCTTGGGGGGCGTCGCACAAAACCAGAAATGTATGACGCCCCGGCTTTTGAGCCTCAAGCCGTCCACGCCGGGACAGTCGCCGTCCGCTCGTGCGGATGACGGCAGCGGCAGGGAACAAATTATGAGTATGACCGTGGCGGCGGGAAGAAAGCCGCGCCTGCTTTTCTTGCTGGTGGAAGACTGGTGGTTCTACCGGCATCGCCTCGATCTGGCGGTCGCGGCTCGCGACGCTGGGTGGGATGTTTCAGTCGCGGTGCGCGTGAACGAGCACGGCAAGCGGATTGAAGACGCGGGGTTGAAGCTGCTGCCGATAAAGTTGATGCGGCAGAGCCGGCAGCCCGTCCGGGAGGCAACCGCGGTGGCCGAACTGGTCAGGCTCTACCGCCGCGAGCGACCGGACGTGGTGCATCAGGTGGCGATGAAACCTATTCTTTACGGCTCCTGGGCGGCGCGGTTGGCGGGCGTACCAGCAGTGGTCAACGAGTTTGCCGGCCTCGGCTATGCCTTCGCGGAAGGCAGCCGGCGCACCCGTTTGCTCCGTTCGGTTCTGCAACCGGCGCTCAAACAAGCCATCGCGCTGCCGCGCACCCGCGTCATCTTTCAGAACAAAGAAGACCTCGATCAATTCGCCGAGGCTGGCGTTGTTCGTCGCAGCGAATCAGTCGTGATGGGAGGGTTTGGGGTTGATGTTGAGAAGTTCAAACCCCAGCCGGAGCCGGCGGAAGGGTTCGTTGTCATGCTCGCTTCGCGAATGTTGTGGGACAAGGGCATGGGAGTGTTCGTTGAGGCGGCCAAGTTACTGAAAAATGAGGGGGTGCAGGCGAAATGTGTGCTCGTCGGTACGCCTGATGAGGGCAATCCGCGAAGTATTCCTGAATCCCAGTTGTTGGCTTGGCAAGACGAGGGCGCAATCGAATGGTGGGGGCACCAAAACGATATGCCCGCCACGTTGGCCGCCGCGCATATCGTGGTATTGCCTACTTTTTACAGAGAAGGTCTGCCGACAGTTTTACTCGAAGCGGCGGCGTGCGCCCGCCCGCTGATTGCGACGAATGCGCCGGGTTGTTGGGAGATCGTCCGACACGGGGACAACGGTCTTCTGATACCTCCGCAAGACTCAGTCGCGTTAGCGCAGGCGATCAAATCATTGGCCGATGATCCGACTTTGCGGGCGCGGATGGGCGCGCGGGGACGTGAAATAGCAGTTCAAGAGTTCTCCATAGAGCGGGTTACGAGAGACACACTCGGCCTTTATACGGAATTGTTAAAGCACTGGCGTTTAGGAAACTCTGAGGTTATGGCATGAACACTTATCTCATGCTTTTCATCATTGCCATGTGCTTGTCGATGACGCTCACGCCCATCGTGCGCCGCATCAGCGAGCGCTTCGGGTGGCTTGACGATCCCCTGGACGAGCGCCGGCTACATAAAAAAGCTGTCCCTCGTCTGGGCGGCATCGCTATTTTCGTCACCGTGCTTGTTTCTCTCGCCGCCCTCGGTTTCGTTGACAACGCGGTGACGCAGGCACTGCGTTCGACGCCATCAGAGTTTCTTACACTGCTCGTGCCGGGAACGATCATCTTCCTGCTCGGCGTGTATGACGACTTACACGGCGCGTCTGCGCGCTACAAGCTCATCATACAGAGCCTGATGGGCGCACTCGTTTACACGATGGGAGGGCGCATTGAAATACTATCAGTACCGTTTGTCGGCGGAGTCGAACTCCCGGCCTTGATTAGTTGCGCGCTCACAATATTCTGGATCGTCGGCATCACGAATGCATTTAATCTAATTGATGGCATGGACGGGCTGGCTACGGGCGCGGCGCTTTTCGCGTCGCTCGTGATGCTCATCGTTTCGCTGATCCTCGGCAATCCGTTCGTGACTGTGATGTCAATCATTTTAGCCGGAGCGCTCATCGGCTTTCTCCGCTATAACTTCAATCCGGCATCGATATTTTTAGGCGACTCCGGTTCGCTCTTCGTCGGTTTCGCGCTCGCCACGCTGTCAGTGCAGGGAGCGCTAAAAGCCTCCACTGCAATTGCCGTCGCGATCCCGGTGCTGGCTTTCGGATTGCCAATTTTAGATACAGGTCTGGCGCTGGCGCGGCGTTTTATGAGCGGTCGTCCGATCTTTGAAGCTGACCGCGAACATATTCACCACATGCTGCTGGCACGCGGGTGGTCACAGCGGCGCGTCGCCTTGGTGCTGTACGGAGTTTGTGCCTTCTTCGGTCTCTTGGCGCTGCTCTTCGTCAATGAGGCGAGACGCACCATGGGCTTCGCGCTCTTCGCCGTCAGCGTGGCGGTTCTCCTTGCCGTCAACCGCCTTCGTTACCCCGAAGTTGACGAAGTTAAAGCCGGCGTGAAACGTAAGGTGACGGAGCGGCGGCTCCGCACGGCGAATAACATCCACATCCGTCGCGCCAGCCGGAGGATGTCCGAAGCCGAAACGCTTGGCGAACTCTTTAGCATAATTCAAGAGGTGCTTAAAATCTCCGGGTTCGTTTATGCCACCGTGCAACTTGGTCAGAGCGGCAACCATGCATCTAACGAGATCGTGTTGGCGCGCGAGCAGGGCACGGCGGCGCTGCGCGGGGCGGAAATTCGCGGTGGATTAATCCATTGGTCTGGGGGGAGTGACAACGTTGAATCTTCGGAGTTGTTGGACTCTCAGGATCTCTGGTCGCTTCGCTTGCCGCTTTCTACCGGAGGGGTCGGATGGGGTCACATCAATTTGTATTGCGAACTACATAGCGATGAATTGCTGCTGCTCGACATCAACTACCTGTGCGGAATCTTTCAAAAAGAGGCGTCGCTGGCGGCGGAGAGACTGTTGATGCCAGACACAGAGCAAGAAACAAAAGTGCATCAATCGAAACGAAAGGCAGTTGGAGCTTGAACAGGCAGATTCATTGTTTTCAAGCTGCCGAAGGAGAAGCATGCGGCGCGCAATGAAAGTCGCTCCCGCCGCCATCGCCGCGCCGCGCGACTTCGGAGTTGCCACTGGTCGCCCGGAAATTTGCATTGGCGCAGGTTGACAACCAAGCGCCTTTTGAAGAAAGTATATCGGCGACTTTTATCTGCATGACCTTGATGACGGCGCAAGATACATTGCGTTATATCTCTCGCTCTGCCGATTTCATCGCAATTTCGGTCGAGTTATCGGCTGAGGGCGCTCGCGCTCGATCCGCAATTTTTGTCAGGCATGGAGATGAAGGATGAAGGGAGTAGTATTAGCCGGTGGGTTAGGGACGCGTTTACGACCGCTGACGGTGATCACAAATAAACATCTGCTGCCGGTCTATGATCAGCCGATGATCTATTACCCGATTCAAGCGTTGGTGAATGCGGGCATCAAGGACATCATGATCGTCACTGGCGGCAGCTCGGCTGGCGATTTTTTGAAGTTGCTCGGCAACGGCAAGACGTTCGGACTCAAGCACCTCAACTACGCTTATCAGGAGGGCGAAGGCGGCATCGCGCACGCGCTCGCGTTGGTAGAGCACTTCGCTGCGGGCGAGCCGATCTGCGTCGTGCTCGGCGACAACATCATCGAAAACAATATTTGCAAAGCTGTGCGCGCTTACCGGCATCAGGGCGGCGGCGCGAAGATTTTGTTGAAACAAGTGGCTGACCCGCAACGCTTCGGCGTGCCGGAACTCGACGGTCGCCGCGTGCGACGGATCGAAGAGAAACCGGGCGAGCCGAAATCCGATTATGCCGTGATCGGCATTTATATGTACGACGCAGAGGTCTTCGAGATCATTCGCACGCTCAAGCCTTCGGCACGCGGCGAACTGGAGATCACCGACGTAAACAACGCTTATATCGAACGCGACGAAATGAGTTGGGACGAACTCGACGGGTGGTGGACGGATGCGGGCACCTTTGAAAGTTTGTTGCATGCCTCCACCCTGGTGGCTCAGACCGGCGCGAATAAAATGGAAGTAAGAGATGCAATCAGTAGCAAAACAGCCTCATAGCAATTTCAAGCGCGGCGCGATCCGCGAGGTCGTGGTGCACGACTTGCGCAAGTTCGTGGACGAACGCGGTTGGCTGGCGGAATTATTTCGTCACGACGAACTCGCCGCCGAGTTTTACCCCCAGATGGCTTATATCTCGGCGACACACCCGCATGTGACGCGCGGGCCACACGAGCATGTGGATCAAGCCGACCTCTTCTGCTTTATCGGTCCTGCAAATTTCAAGCTACGCATGTGGGATAATCGCGCCGCTTCAGAGACATACCAGCACGTCATGACACTGTTTGTTGGCGAGGACAATCCGAAGGCCGTGATCGTGCCGAAGGGCGTCGTCCACGCCTATCGCAACATCGGCGTCGGCGTCGGCATCGTCATCAATTGCCCGAATCGCCTTTACCTGGGGCCGGGCAAGCGGGAAGAAATTGACGAGATCAGGCACGAGGACGATCCGCACACCATCTTTCGCCTTGATGATGCGGAAACGGCGCCCGCTTAGCCACAGAGAAGCGGGCGCGCCGTCGCGGTTGCTCAAAGTGATCGTTGTGCGCTTTTGACGCAATGAACTTTAGGTGAGCCTGAGGCGATCCACAAAACGCCCCTTACTGATTACTTGTGACATCTTTAACTGCAAGAAAATTCCTCCGCTTAACATCGGTTACTAACGCCGCCGACCATTGGTTTTGAGAACTGGTATCAGAGCCGCGAAATTTCCCGCAGCTAATGGAGACAGTACGAAGATCGCTTCGGGCGGTCGGCGGTCGCTTACCGGAACTCCTCGACCAAGCGGGAACGCGGCGGCGCTTGACATTGATTACTTTGCCGAGTTCGCCGCGAAAAACCGATATGAAGATTTTATACATGATCACGCGGCTTAATGTCGGGGGCGCAACGCGGCACGTCGTCTGGGTGCATGCCGGAGCGCGAAGCGCCGGGCACGATTGCCATTTGGTGGCGGGCACGGTCCCGCCGGGCGAGGGCGATATGGAATACTTTGCCGTCGAGCACGGCATCGAGCCGCAATACATCCCGGAGATGAGTCGTAGCTTGTCTCCCAAAGATGTGGTCGTGATCTGGAAATTGTACCGCCTGCTGCTGCGCTTGCGCCCCGACATCGTGGACACGCATATGACGAAAGCAGGCACTGTCGGGCGAGTCGCCGGTCTGCTATATCGCTGGCTCACGCCCGGCGCACTCATCGGGATGCCCCGCCGCTGTCGCTTCGTGCATACGTATCACGGTCATGTCTATACCAACTATTTCGGCCCCGCCAAGACGCGCCTGTTTCTCTACATTGAAAAAATTCTGGCGCGCGTGGCAAGCGACCGCATCATTGTCGTCAGCCCGCTGCAATATCAGCAGGTGCATGAAATTCATGGGGTCGGTCGCGCCGCGCAATATGCCATTATCGGCTACGGCATTAATACCACTTCGTTTGTTGACTGGCCGAAGCGCAGGCATGTCCTACGCGAGGAGGTGGGCGCGGCGGACTCTGAGATACTCGTCGGTTTGGTCGGTCGGCTCGCGACGATCAAAAACTGCTCGATGTTTTTACAGGCGGCGGCGAAGTACAAAGAAAAGTATGGCGGCCAAGCGCGGCGGCGAGTGCGTTTTCTACTCATCGGCGACGGGCATTTGCGCCGCGATCTGGAGGAGGAAACACGCGCGCTGGGACTTAGCGACGACGTGATTTTCACCGGCCAGCGCGACGATCCTGAAAATTTCTATCCGGGACTCGACATCGTCGCGATCAGTTCGCTTGCCGAAGGCATGTCGCTGACGCTGCTGGAGGCCATGGCAAACGAGCGGGCGGTGATCTCGACCGCCGTCGGCGGCATGCCTGACCTGCTCGGCAAACCGGTAGAAGTCATCGTCGGACAGGATGGCGCGTATCAGGTCTGCGAGCACGGCGTCTTAACCGAGTGCGGGGACGTGGATGGTTTCTGCGCCGGTTTGGCGCGGCTGATCGCGGACGAGGAATTGCGCCGCGAGTCGAGCGCGCGTGGATATCGTTATGTCCAACAAAATTATTCCAGAGAACGGCTGACGCGAAATATTCTGAACTTGTATCGCCAACTCCTGCCGGAGAAGAAAGCCGGCACAGCGCAACATTCGGAGGACGCCGCAATCTGACAGCGTCGCGGTGTGCCTTTGCCAAATCGAAACACATGACATTGATACACGAGCGACAGTCCGTCAGAGGGGCAGAGGTCTGTCCCATCCCGTGTTTTCGCTGCCGACAGGCGGGCAACCACAAAAGTTCTCCTAACCTATGTGCCAGTGTTGTCTGGTTCGATTTGGGTGTACGGTGATCGAGCTGTAGAACGTGGGAGTTGATCGCCGTTAGCTGCGCGCAGGCGGTTACGATCACAGAGAGGAAAATTATTTCGGGATGAAAGTTTTAATCACCGGCGGTGCGGGTTTCATTGGTTCCCACCTGTCGGACGCTTGCCTTGAGCGCGGCGACGAAGTGCATATCATTGACGATCTTTCCACCGGCAGTATCGACAACATCGCCCATCTCAAGAAACACCCGCGTTTTCATTACACAATTGACAGCGTGCATAGCCATCTGGTAGTAGCCGAACTGGTCGAGCAATGCGACGTGATCTTTCATCTGGCGGCGGCGGTCGGCGTCAAGTTGATCGTGGAGAGTCCGGTGCGAACCATTGAGACGAACGTGCGCGGCACGGAAGCCGTGCTCGCACAGGCCAACAAGAAGAAGAAGAAGGTGCTCATCGCTTCCACTTCCGAAGTCTATGGCCTGAGCGAGCAGGTGCCGTTTCGGGAGGACGGCAATCTGGTGATGGGCGCGACGAGCAAAGGCCGCTGGAGCTACGCCTGCTCAAAGGCCATTGACGAGTTTCTGGCGCTCGCCTACTGGCGTGAGAAGAAATTGCCGACCATCGTCGTGCGGCTCTTCAACACGGTCGGCCCGCGACAGACCGGACGGTACGGCATGGTCGTCCCGACGTTCGTCAAACAGGCGCTGGCAGGCCGCCCGCTGACGGTCTATGGCGACGGGAAGCAGACGCGCTGTTTCGGTTACGTCGGCGATGTGGTCGGCGCGCTCATCAAGTTGATGAATTACCCCGAGGCGGTGGGTCAGGTCTTCAACATCGGCTCGGACGAGGAAGTGACGATTCTTGAACTGGCCGAACGGATCAAGGAGTTGACCAATTCCGACTCTGATATCGTGCTCGTGCCGTATGACGAAGCGTATGAAGAGGGTTTTGAAGATATGCCGCGCCGCGTGCCGGACATCTCCAAAATTAACGCCTCCGTCGGTTTCCGTCCTGAGATGAAGCTAGACGGCATTCTCAAAAGCGTCATCGCCTACCACGGTAATCAGTGAGCCGGGAAGTTGTGAGCCTCTGGCCGCCGGGCGGAAA
>JBPCIP010000092.1:0-13518 GCA_051006195.1 Pyrinomonadaceae bacterium | reverse complement strand
TCGCCTCCGCCCCCGAGGTGTGTGCGTTTTGTGCCGCCGCCTGTCGCGAGGTGGGCGCGCTAATGCGCCCCCAGGGCGAAGCCAGTGTGTGGCGTCGCGTGGCGCGTGGTTGAGCAACTTCTGGCCGGTTGATTAAAACCTGTCCCCGCCTGTAACATCTTCGCGCTTTGAGTTACACCATCGAATCAGATACAACGGCGGCGACAACAGCATCACCGCACGATCATGAATTGACGCCGCACTTCCCGGCTCTCGCGCAGTTCTCTTCCACCAAATCGCTCGCGACTTCCGCGCTCTACCAACGGCTGCGCCCCGAAATCGAACGTGTGTTCGAGCACGTCGCGCAGGAGAATTACGCGCCGGCGCAAGCGCACCCGCACTCTCATCACACCTCCACGATTCGCGCGACCGCATGGAACATCGAACGCGGCAAACGTTTGCAGAGCATCATCCGCGCGCTCGAACGTCATCCCGTGTTGCGGGCGAGCGACGTGTTGCTGCTCACCGAGTTGGACTACGGCATGGCGCGCACGGCGAACGCGCACGTCGCGCGCGAGATCGCCGGCGCGCTCAAATTGAATTACGCCTTCGCGCCCTGCTACCTCGCGTTGAATAAAGGGAGCGGCGTCGAAGCGCATGTCGCGGGCGAGAACGAGCGCGGCTTACACGGCAACGCGCTCTTCTCGCGTTACCCGCTCAGCCGCGCGCACGCCATCAGTTTGCCGAACGGCAAGGATAAGATGGAGGGCACGGAGAAACGTCTGGGAAACCAGCGCGCGGTCGTCGCCGATGTCGCACATCCGGCGGGGGCCTTTCGCGCCGTCAGTCTTCATCTCGACGCGCACTCCACGCAAAGCCATCGCCACCGACAGATGCGCCTCGTGCTCGATCATCTCGAAAAGTTAGAGCCGCGCCTGCCCGTCCTTGTCGGCGGCGACTGGAACACTTCGACTTACAATTCGCGCCGCGCGCTCTATTCCATCCTCGGTTACGCGCGGCGCGTGGCGATGGGCGTCGGCAACGTCGTCAGGAATCATTATCCGTACCCGGAGCGCTGGTTCGAGCGCAAGTTGTTTCGCGAACTGGAGCGGCGCGGCTACAACTATCGCGCGTTGAACGCGCTCGGCGTCTGCACGCTCCATTATGACGTGGGCGACGCGACGGTGAACACGAACATGGGCGACTGGATTCCGCAGTGGTGTTTCTGGTTCATCAACTGGGCGCTCAAGAAACACGAAGGCCGCTGCTCGCTCAAGCTCGACTGGTTCGCGGGCAAAGAGATCGCGCCCGCCGAGCCGCCGCAAGTGATCGCAGACTTACGCGACGCGGACGGTGTGCTCTCCGATCACGATCCGATTGTGTTGGATTTCGTTCTCTCTGGAATTGAAGGCGAGGTTAGCCGGAATTTTTAACGTGAGAGGCCGTCGAGAAGAAGACGCAAGAGGGGGCGGAGAGGAAATGTCCTCTCCGCCCCCTCATCGCGTTACATTTGCCCTCTGCAATCATCAAGTCAGCGAGAAGTGATGCCCAACGCATCTTTCTTCGGCGTCTCCGCCAGCCGCCCCGAAACCCAGCGATAACCGAGCAACCCCGCGAGTATGATGGCGCACAGGATGGGAATAGTCGTGTCGGCCTTGACGCCCATGTAGTAGTGGATGACGCCGCCGATTGCCACGACGTAAGTGAGTTTATGCAATTTCGCCCAACGCTTGCCGCCGAGCCGCTTGATCATGCCGTTAGTCGAAGTCACGGCGAGCGGCACGAGCAGCAGGAAACTCGCCATGCCGATGGTGATGAACGGGCGTGCCCAAACGTCCTCGAAGATTTCGCGCGGGCTGAAAAATTTGTCGAACCAGATGTAGGTGAGCAGGTGCAAAAAGCCGTAGAAAAAGGAGTAGAGACCGAGCATGCGGCGAAACTTGACGAGCCAGTTCGCGCCCGTCAGTTTGCGCAAGGGGGTGACGGCGAGCGTGATGAACAGGAAGATGAGCGTGAGCGCGCCCGTCGCGCGCGTGGCAAATTCGATGGGGTTCGCACCGAGTTTTTGTTGATAGGCGTCCCAACCGAGCAACGTCGCGGGCACGAGAGCATTGACGAAGAGAACGAATTTAGTGAATTTAATATCCGGCGTCGCCATCTTGATTCTCTCCGCTTAAAAGTTGTCTCGCAAATTCATCCCCGCGTAAAGCTGCCCGACCTGGTCGGCGTAGCCGTTGAAAAGCAAAGTGTCGCGCTGGGTAAACTCGCCGATGCGCCGCTCCTTGGCCTGACTCCAACGCGGGTGGCTGACTTTCGGGTTGACGTTCGCGTAAAAGCCGTACTCGTCCGACGCGGCCAAATTCCAGGTCGTCGGCGGCTCGCGATCCGTGAGCGTGATCTTGACGATGGACTTGATGCCCTTGAAGCCATATTTCCACGGCACGACGAGACGCAGCGGCGCGCCGTTTTGCGGCGGCAGCGTTTCACCGTAAAGCCCGCTGGCGAGAATGGCGAGCGGGTGCATGGCCTCGTCCAAACGCAAACCTTCGACGTAAGGCCAGTCTAAAACGCCGCTTCTTTGATTCGGCATTCGCTTCGGATCAAGCAGCGTCTGGAAGACGACATATTTGGCCTGTCCGAGCGGTTCGACCTGCTGCAACAGTTTCCCCAAAGGGAAGCCGACCCACGGGATCACCATCGACCAGCGCTCCACACAACGCATGCGATAGACGCGCTCTTCGGGCGGCGCGATTTTTAATAAATCATCAAGGTCGAAAACTTTCGGCTTTTGCACCATTCCTTCGACCGCCACTGTCCACGGGCGCGAAACGAAGCCGCGCGCCGCGCCCGCCACTTCCGTCTTGCCCGTCGAAAACTCGTAGAAGTTGTTGTAGTTCGTGATCTCCTCAAATGAAGTCAACGCTTCGCCGGGCGGCGGCGGGAAAACTTCCGCCTGCGCGGTCTGCACGTTCTCGATCTTGACGCCGGGAACGGGCGGCAGCGGCGGCACGGCAAATTGTCGATAGAGGAATCCGGTACTGACGGTGGTCGCGGCAAATGCGACCCCGCGCATGAAGTTGCGGCGAGTCAGGTATAACTTTTTATCCGTGATCTCGCTGCTCTTGATGTCGTCCGCTTTCTTGATCAGCATCTTGCGCGCCCTCTCTTCAATTCTTCGCCGGCACTCTTTCGCCTCACCATCTTCTCATTACTTAATGTCAAAAGCTGCCCTCAAAATTCCCGGCGGCACGCTGGAAAGTACGCGTGCTGTTTTGCCAGTGGATTTTTACGAGGGGATGAGGGGAACTGTACGAGCGTTGCGGCAGAAATGCAAAGGCGCACGCCGTTGACGTTGGCTACGTCTCCGGTCGTGCGCCTTTAGATTGTCGGCTCTGGCTATCGTTATTCTTCAAATTCGCGTTTACCAGCGCGGAATCATATCTTCCCACCGGGGACTGTTGTTGCTGCCACGTCCTCCTGCCGCTTGCTGTGCCCGCAAAATCGAAGCGGCATTGACGAGTGAACGCAGCGGCACTTCGCCGGAAAAACTTTTGTCGAAGCGGCGCTCGAAAATGTAGAGCGGCAGGGTGAAGCCGGTGTCCAACTGATACTGCACCTGCCCGCGGTTGCTGAAAGCCGACCAGACCACGTTCGGGATTGAGCGCACATTGACGACGACCGGCAAGTTAAACTGCGCCGCGCGCCGCCCGCCCAACTTCATCGAGCCGTCATAGCGACCTCCGATCACGTCCTGATTGAAGAGGTTCAGGCGGTAGTCGAAATCTTTGAGGTTGACGGGAACCGGCGTGGAGATGTCCAGCCCCAAATTGAGCCGCGCCGTCTGGTCGCGGAAGTCGATGGCTTCAAGTGTGATCTGGTTCAGCTTCATGCTCACCAGATCATTGCCTAGTCGCTCCGCCGAACGGCGATTCTGCGCCGACGCGCTCGCGGCGAACGCCACCACGAGTTAAGGAAAGCATTGCGGTCTGCTGTACATTGGCGCACGGTTGACCACACAAACTGATCTTCAGGTATCGCTGTTCAGACTAATTACGCCCGCAGGCTGCTAGTGGATTGCTTTGTTTCTTCCGGCTCTTTCTCCCCCGCTTAAATTGGGCAGCGTAGAGGGATCAGGACAGGATGCGGATGAGTTATTGGTCCAGACGTGCATCTTCTCAAACACGAAAGATGGTTAGAGCGGCTCCACTGGCTATGTTAAGGAAGGATGTCGCAAATTCTCGCTTGAAATTGCCTGCACCCGTGCTTCGGTGTGCAAAATATGGCGGATGTGTTCAAAGCATTTTCGGCTTGTGACACCTGAACGATAAACGAGGGAATCGAGGGTTCGTAGAAGATTAAAGAGCAGTGGCACATTCATGATAAAGCAGTGCCGGTTCCACTGATGTTGATGCGGTGCCACCGCTATGCCCAATCGCGTTGTAAGTCAATGTTTTTTTAGCGCTTCGGGATCTTGAGCAGGAATATCACTTATTGGCAGCAGGCTGGCGATGTCGCCTGATGTCTGCTGGTCTGAATATCATCTGACCTCCGGTCGCCACCCAACCGGACGGCACTAACAAGGCGCTACGACGAACAACTGACGGCGAGACGCTTGCCCCAATCCGGCGGCGACTCGGCATAGCGTTTCATATCCGGTTGCTCAGTGAAAGGAGCGCGCAACAATCCGAGCAGTTGTTCGAGCTCCGCATAGTCGCGCCGCTCGATGGCCTCTTGGATGGCGTGCTGAGCCAGATAGTTGCGCAACACGTATTTCGGGTTGACTTGGTCCATCCGGCTTTTTCGCTCGTCATCATTGCTCGCTTCCGCGCGCAGGCGTTGGCGGTAGCGCGCGGCCCATGCGTCGAAGGCCAAAGGATCGATGAACATGTCGCGCAATTCATCATGCCGCACTTCGTCAGACATGCGGAAGTTGCCGAGACGACGGAGGAAGTTGGTGTAGTCTGCGCCGTTCGCTTCGAGCAGGCCGAGCAAACTCAAGAGCAACTCCGCGTCATCAGCAAACTCCTCGATGAGTCCCAGTTTCTCGCGCATCAGTTTGCCGTAGTGGGCGGCGAAAATGGGCTGATATGCGTCGAGCGCATCGGTCGCCTCTTCGCGTGTGATCAAGTTCAGGAGCGTCTGCGCGAGACAACTCAGATTCCAGAGGCCGATGGCGGGCTGCCGGTCGAAGGCGTAGCGGCCCGAATGGTCCGAGTGGTTGGGAATGAAGTGCGCGTGATAGTCGTCCATGAAGCCGAACGGCCCGTAGTCGAGCGTGAGGCCAAGAATGGACATGTTGTCGGTGTTCAACACGCCGTGCGCGAAGCCGACCGCCTGCCACTCAGCGATCAGCCGCGCCGTGCGCCGCACGACTTCGAGCAGGAATTGGCGATACTTGTCTGGCACATCTGCGAGTTCCGGGAAATGTTGCGCGATCACGTAATCGGCCAACTCCCGGACGCATTCATACTGCCCGCGATAATAGAAAACTTCAAACGTGCCGAAACGCACATGGCTCTCACACAGGCGCACGAGCATCGCCGCCGTCTCAATTGTTTCGCGCCGGACGGGTTCATCGCCCCCGATGATGCAGAGTGCGCGGCTCGTCGGGATGCCGAGCGCGTGCATCGCTTCGCCGCACAAATATTCGCGGATGGTTGAACGCAAGACCGCGCGCCCGTCGAAGCCACGCGAGTAAGGGGTCGGCCCCGCGCCCTTCAGATGCAGGTCCCACTTCCCGCCTCCCGCGTTTCTCACTTCGCCGAGCAGAATCGCGCGCCCGTCGCCGAGTTGCGGCACGTAACTGCCGAACTGATGCCCCGCGTACAACATCGCCAACGGCTCCGCGCCCGGCAACAAACGATTGCCGCCGAAATACTCGACGAACTCAGTTCGTTCAACCTCGCGCGGATCGAGATCGATCAACTCCGCCGCCGCCCGGCTGAAACTGACGAGATGAGGTTTCGGGAACGGTGTCGAGGAGACTTTGGAATAAAAGGCGGGGGGCAGCAGGCGCGCGTAGCTGTTATCAAATTGCAGTTCTTCTAATTTACGCATCTTGCTGCTGTCGCCCCCTCGCACCATCAAGTGTCAGTCTTTCAATCCGCCCGCGAGCGCGCCCTGCAACTTATGAAGCGCGCCGTCCAGGATGTCGTCTTCGCGCGCGATGCAGATGCGCATGTAGTTGTCCCAGGTGTCGCTGTCGGTGAAGGCACTGCCCGGCGTGGCCGCGACGCCCGCATGCGCGATGAGTTTTTCGTTGAGTCGCATGGCATTCGGGTATTGTTCGGGAATGCGCGCCCACACGTAGAAGGCCGACCCGGATTCGTAAATTTGAAAATTCAACTTTTCCAGCACCGCGACGGCGCGTTCGCGTTTGCTCTCGAAGCGTTGGCGCAGGCGCGTGTAATAATCGGCATCAACCATCAGGACCTGCGCGAGCGCTTTTTGCAGCGGTGTCGGCGAACAGACATAGAAGATGTTGCCGGCATTGAAGAGCGGCGCGACGAGCTTGCTGTCGCCGTAAACGTAGCCGAGTCGCCAGCCGGAGATGTTCCACGATTTCGAGAAAGAGTTGACCGTGATCGTGCGCTCGCGCATCCCCGCCAGACTCGCGATTGAGGTATGCGGCTGCGCGCCCGTCACGTAATGCTCATAAACTTCATCGGCGATGCAGAGCAGGTCAAATTCCTGACAGACTTCCGCAATCGCCGTCAGTTCTTCGCGTGTGAAAACTTTTCCGGTCGGGTTCACCGGCGTGCAGACGATGATCGCGCGAAGCGGATACTCACGACGATCTTTCAATTCCCGACAGCGCGCCCGCAGCGCCTCTTTCTCGAATTTCAAAGATTCGCCCGACAACGGCAAGACCTCCGTTTTGCCGCCGAGTTCTTCGATGATGCGCCGGTGATACGGATAATACGGCTCGAAGACGAGCGCGGCGGCACCTTTCAAATATGTGTGCGCGACGGCGACGAGGCCGCCCGTCGCCCCCGGCGTGATCAGGAGTTCATACGGCACGGCGTCCGCGTCAAGTTCGACGCCGTTGAACATTCTGAGTTTCTCCGCCACCGCGCGCCGCAATTCATTCACCCCCTCGGCGGGGCTGTAATGATTCTGGCTGGTCGCGATCACCTCGCCCGCCGCACGGGCGAGCACCGGGTCAATCGCCAACTCCGACTGTCCCTGCACGAGATTGCCGTCCGGCGGCACGAGCCGCGTGATCAATCGAATATCGGGCTTAACTCTTTTCATCTCAGTCGCCATAATCAGCCTCCTTTGATCAGACGCAGCCGAATGTCAGACATAGTGTTTCGTGCAATTCGTAAATATGAAGTGATGTTGTGACGGCCAAAGGCCGGAGATTAGCGGTGCGTGCGTCGCAGCAAGACGATGCCGAGGATCAGTAAAGACGATACCGACATAAATAAAAGTACGCTGGCTGGCAATGCCGATTCCCAGTAAGGCCGTTCCAATTGCGATGAAAGGTATCCCACGTTTCGACATGATGCCGCCTCCATTGAGTAATTCTTTGAAATTGTCGCACCCGGCCATTGTTTGCTGTCGGCCTAAGATACTAACGGGGAAAGTTTCAACAACGCAAGAGGGCCCACTCCACCAGACTCCGAAACGCCGGGCAATTTCCTGACCGCAGTTTGAAATTAAAGTTTCCCACACGCCTTTGCTATACTCCCGTCCATGCCAAAAAAGATTTCTCCGAACAGCGTCACGGTGGGGCTGGTGCAGATGACTTGCGCGCCTGAGCCAGAGGCCAACATGAAGAAGGCGATTGCGCGCATCACCGAGGCAGCCAAGCGGGGCGCGCAGGTCGTCTGTCTGCAAGAACTTTTCCGGTCGCAGTATTTTTGCCAGACGGAAGACATCGACTTGTTCAAGTTGGCCGAGCCGATTCCCGGCCCTTCGACGGAAGCTCTGAGCCGGGTCGCGCGCAAGCACAAGATCGTCATCATCGCCTCGCTCTTTGAGAAACGCGCCGCCGGTCTCTATCACAACACGGCAGTGATCATCGACGCGGACGGCGAAGTCGCGGGCAAGTATCGCAAGATGCACATCCCGGACGATCCGCTCTACTATGAAAAGTTTTATTTCACGCCCGGCGACCTCGGCTTCGCAAGCCATGACACGCAATTCGGCAAAATCGGCACGCTCGTCTGCTGGGACCAATGGTTTCCCGAAGCGGCGCGCTTGACGGCTCTCTCCGGCGCGCAGTTTCTCTTCTACCCGACGGCCATCGGCTGGCTGCCCGATGAAGACGACGAGATGAACGAAGCGCAGCACCAGGCATGGGAGACGATCCAGCGCGGGCACGCCATCGCCAACGGCGTCTATGTCGTCGTGGTCAACCGCGTCGGCGCGGAGGGTAAATTGCGTTTCTGGGGTCAGTCGTTCGTCGTCGATCCTTTTGGTCGCATCGTGGCGAAGGCTTCGGCTGACAAGGAAGAAATTTTGATCTTTGAATGCAATCTTGACAACATCGAGCGCACCCGGCAGAACTGGCCGTTTTTGCGCGACCGCCGCATCGAATCGTATCAAGGGCTGGGCTCTCGTTTCCTCGAATCGCCTTCCACCAAATAAATGCCCGCGAAAACTCCCGCCGAACTCGGCTACTACATGCCGCCCGAATGGCACCGCCACGCGGCGACGTGGCTCGCGTGGCCGACCGACCCGCTCACCTGGCCTGAGCGCGTACCGGAGGTCGAAGCGGCCTTTTTGCAGATCATGGCCGCGCTCGCGCCGCACGAGACAGTCAATTTGTTAGTTGATGATGAAGCGGCGGAGCGGGCCGTACGGGCGCGCTGCACTTTTGCCGGAAGTGAGCAGGTGCGCTTTCATCGCATCGAAACGGTTGACTCCTGGATTCGCGACTACGGCCCGAACTTTCTTATCAACGGGCGCGGCGGACTCGCCTACAACGATTGGATGTTCAACGCATGGGGCGACAAGTACGACGAGTTGAAAACGGACGACGCGGTTCCGAAACGATTGGAGAGTCTCCTGCAAGCGCCGCGCTTCGAGCCGGGCATCGTGATGGAGGGCGGCTCGATTGAAGTCAACGGTGCGGGCGTCGTGATGACGACCGAACAATGCCTGCTCAATCCCAATCGCAACCCGCAGCTTGATCGCGCTGGAGTTGAGAAGTATTTGAAAGATTACCTCGGCGTCGAAAAAGTGCTCTGGCTCGGCGAAGGCATCGTCGGCGACGACACGGACGGGCACATCGACGACATCGCCCGTTTCGTCGCGCCGAACGTCATCGTCTGCGCGCTCGAAGACGATCCGCTTGATGCTAACTACAAGTTGCTCCGGGATAATTACAAACGTTTGCAGCACGAACGCGATGCGCGCGGCAAGGCTTATGAAATTTACGCGCTCCCGATGCCCGGCATCGTCGGCGGGCGCGAAGACCGCCTGCCCGCTTCTTACGCCAACTTTTACATCGCCAACCAGGTGATGCTCCTGCCCGTCTTCGGACACCCGAACGACACGCGCGCCGCCGCCGTGCTCCAACAATTGATGCCCGACCGCCGCGTCGTCCCCGTCAACGCGGAGTCGCTCGTCTGGGGCATGGGCACGATCCACTGCCTGTCACAGCAACAACCGGCGAATTAAGTTGGGCGGGGAGACGCGCAGAGGGATGAGAAGGCGAGGACAGGAATGAATTCCGAAGTTACAGAGTTGAGCGTTATCGGCATCGCGATGCTGTTCTTCTTGCTCCTCAGCGCAGTGGCCGTCTGGGCGTTCGTGCGCCAATACCGCCGGGAGCACAACAGTGAGAAGAAACCGCGCGAATAGTCGGTTGATGATGAGCGGCGACGGAATCAAATCACTAAGCGGGGCAAAGGCACAAAACTCATGGTGGTGGCAGACGCTCAGGGTCTTCCTCTCGCCGCTGGTACAACGAATGCTGCGCTGCATGAAGTTCACCCTTGTCAGGAGACACTTTATGAGACCGCCTCTACGTATCAAGAGATTCGTCCCACTCGGCTCCCAAAACCCAGGCAAGTGACGACATTTTGCCCTTCAGGAGCGCCCAATCAACATCATCCCAACTCAGGTTCTCGATGCCATATTTATATTCAATCTGCTGGGCCTTCTCCTTCGCCAATTCCAAGACCGGCTGCGACACTTGCTGCTCGCCCAGTTTGATCTGACCCAGCCATTTTTGATGCCGGTTCCACCAGACTTTTTCCCATAGCTCCTCGTACATATCCATGATGTCCTTATCATTGCGCCGGAGGAGCAGAGAATATTCCTCGCCGGGTGCCTCGTCATCGGGTATCCATTCGACCTTATCGCCATTTTCCAGGTAGCCGATTCGGTAGCCGTTCGACCCCACCTGTCCCGGCATGACCGGATCGGAGGTCTCGGCAGCTGTGCGTTTCCGCTTCACGCCTCGGTGGTACTGACGCATGAAGTCACGGTTCAACTCCTCGACGACAGGTACAAGGTCAAAGTCGAAGCGGGCGATCTGGATGCCAGCATCGCGCAATTGAAGTTCGCCCCTACCGCGTCTCCTCGGGTTCGGATCAAGCATCCCGATAAAGACCTTTCCGATGCGCCTCTCAATGATTCTCAGGGCGCAAGCGGCCTCGGGTTCGTTTCGAGAAGTGCATGGCTCCTGAGTGGTCAACAGCGTCGCGCCGGCTAGGGTTACGCCGGATAGCTTCTTCTCAATGAGCGCGAACTCACCATGCTCGTCCGTTTTGAGTTCGCCGCGATATGCCTCGCCCATAATCACTCCGTCGCGGGCAATAACCGCCCCTACTTTCGGAGATATCTTGTTCGGTTTGCCGGTACATTTTCGAGCAAGTTCTATAGCTCGAAGCATCAGGTCTCTATCGCTCAATCGTGCAATCGTTTCCATCCCGCCACCTCTCGCTTCATCTCCCAAAAACGGCGACAGTATAACAGAGCGCAGTTTGCTTCTTCCGCGCGTTCTGAGCATCACGGAGCAGGCATCCGCTCTTTACGCCGTGCTATCTAATCGCGCGAGTCGCAGCACCGCATGCGCCCCCTATCGCACGAAGAGGAAACCAGACTTTTGGCAGCAATTAAAAGGGATAGGGAGTCGGGCGGCTATTCCCGCTTCTTCAATTTCTGAAAACGCTTCACGACCATGTTGCGCTTGAGCGGGGTGAGGCGGTTGATGAAGAGGATGCCGTCGCAGTGGTCGGTCTCGTGCAGGAAGCAGCGCGCGGCGAGTTCTTCGGCTTCGCGTTCGTACCAGTTCCCGTTGAGGTCCTGCGCGCGCAAGGTGACGCGCGCCGCTCGCTTCAACGGTGAGTGGACTTTGCCCACCGAGAGACAGCCTTCCTCTCCGGCTTGCTCGCCCTCCGCGCTGATGATCTCGGGGTTGGCCGCCACCAGTTTGATCCCGGCGCAATCCATCACGAAGAGACGCAAAGACAGGCCGACCTGCGGCGCGGCCAAGCCCACGCCCTCCTCCGCATACATCGTCTCGAACATGTCTTCGCACCATCGCGCCAGTTCCCCATCGAAGGCCGCCACGGGAGCGCCCGCTGCGGCGAGCACCTTCGCCGGATACTCGGTTATCTTCATCACTGCCATCTGTTTTATTTCGTCTCGCCCGCTCTATGATATGCTTCGCGTTCGCGCATTTTACTCGACAATGAAACAATATCACGACCTGCTCAAATCCATTCTCGCCCACGGGATAAAGCATCGAGACCGCACTGGCGTCGGCACGCTCTCTCACTTCGGCTACCAAACGCGCTTCGATCTGCGCGCCGGTTTTCCGATTGTCACGACCAAAAAGATTCCCTTTCGCTGGGTGGCGGAGGAACTCTTCTGGTTTCTCTCCGGCGATACGAACGAGGCCAATTTACGCGCACGCGGCGTGGACATCTGGGCTGAATGGGCGGACAAAGCGCATACCAGTCGTTTTGGTCGTGAAACCGGCGATCTTGGTCCCGTCTACGGCTACCTCTGGCGTTCCTTCGGCGGCAATTACCCGGAGCGGGCGGGCGTGGATCAGATCGCGCGTCTGCTCAATGACATCGAGCGCAATCCGAATTCACGCCGCCTGCTCGTCACGGGATGGGACCCGCGCGTCTGCGATCAGGTTGATTTGCCGCCATGTCATACCCTGTTCCAATTCAAAGTAGAACGCGAGCGCATTTTGCATTGCCAACTCTACCAGCGTTCGGCTGACGCATTCCTGGGCGTGCCTTTCAACATCAGTTCTTATGCGTTGCTGACGCACATGATCGCGCACGTCTGCCGACTCGAAGCGGGCGAGTTGATTTACACGCTCGGCGATTATCACATTTACCGGAATCATGTGGAGCAAGTGAATGAATTGCTCGCGCGTGAGCCGTTGCCTTTGCCGCGACTTGAAATCAAAGACGACGATGATAATTTACGCGGCTTAGCAGGTTTGCTCAGTATGCGCTACGAACACTTGAACCTCATCGGCTATCAATCGCACGGAAAGATCGCGGCTCCGGTGGCCGTGTAAAAATTTACCATCAGCTAAAATTTTAACGCATCTTCAACGGCGAACGGCGGCGCTTACATTTCATGTCTATCATCGGCATCGTGGCGGTTGGCAGCAACGGGGCGATTGGCAAAGGCGGCACTATCCCGTGGCGTTCTCCCGCCGACTTGAAATTTTTTAAAGAGCAAACTCTCGGACACGCCTGCGTCATGGGTCGGCGCACTTGGCTCTCACTCAAGAAGCCGCTTCCGGAGCGTCTGAATATCGTCTTGAGCAGTTCCTTAACAGGGGAAACGCCGGAGGGCGTCATCGTGCTGCCGGACAAGCGTGCGGCGCTCTCGCTTGCACCCTATCTTTCAGGCCATCTTTTCATCATCGGCGGCGAGCAAGTGTACAAAGCTTTCCAGCCCGAGATCGAAAGCTGGATGGTGACAGAAATCCCGCTCGCCGTTGCGGACGCCGACACCTTCATGCCGAAAAATTATTTACAGGGATTCAGCCCATCTGATTCGCGCCGCCTCGCCGACGACCTCAAAGTTACTTTTTACAAAAGAGATGTGCCGGCCAGGCGACGCATAAACCAGGCTTGACGGAAGATGCCGCGAGCGCCTGTCTGGCGACTAAAATTGTGTGGAAATTAGCCGCTGAAAATCCCCTATCATCAATTCTCTTTCCTCAGTTACACGCTTTCGTTTCAGTTATGCCTGATATGGTCAGGCGCGACGTGTGGGCCGGCGTCGCACGTCGAATTGTCCGCCTAATATGATTGCTCCTGTGGCACTTAACTTGCTCAATACTCGGAATTATGACGATCAACACTGCTACTTACCCCATCTGGCAAAACGCGGAAGGCGCATCTAAAGCTGCAACTGAGAAAGAGGTGGCTCCAATGAGCGATTATGCGCTGGCGCAGCGGGCGGCAGGGGGCGATCTTTCAGCGTTTGAAGTGCTCTACGAGCGGCACAACCGCAGAGTGTACAGTTTGTGCCTGCGGATGACGCAGAACGTGGCGGAAGCGGAAGATTTGGCGCAGGAAGCCTTCATCCAGTTATTTCGCAAGA
>JBPCIP010000091.1:0-4366 GCA_051006195.1 Pyrinomonadaceae bacterium | reverse complement strand
TTCAGAGAACAAAACTTTTGCGGCAGTTAAAAAATCTTTCTGTGACTTTTTGCAAGGCTTCTTACTTGATTCGGTGAAGTTCGACTGGTATGCACCTTCTACACAAACCATTTAGGAAAGCTATATTTTAGAGATGCTCAAGCAAAAAGGTTTCGGCGCGATGGCCGAAACCTTTTTGCTATTTCTGCAAGCACTTGCTTGCAGAAGATCAACTTAACTTCCCAGGCAGGGAGCAGGTGTTGCTAGGGGCATACCGGCGCGGGGCCGGAGTTGCCCGGTTTGTCCGCGTATTGCTGCCTAAACTGGATACATCGCCAACCGGCCTGCTGAAGATTGAAATTAAGTTCGATTTTCAGGTATGTTGCTCACAATTCTTTAGTTTTAATTATCAAGCCCTCGATTCAAAACACACTCAATCAACTGCCCGCCAAATCGCAGGTGGTGATTGACGCAACAAACAGTGATTTTATCGATTACGATGTGCTCGAAACGATAGAAGAGTTTCGCGCCGTGATCGCACCCGAACGTAATATCAATTTGAGTTTGGTTGGTTTCAAAGACGAATACAAAATGGCCGACCACATCAAATACGTTCAGGTTTTGACCGAAGAACTGCAGAGTAATCTCACGCCGCAGGAAGTTTTGGACATTCTCAAAAAAGGCAACGACCGTTTTCAGAAAGGGGACATCGTCGTTAAAGATTTGAACCATCAGGTGAAATTAACCGCAAATAGCCAGCATCCGATGGCGGCGATTCTCGGTTGCATTGATTCGCGCGTGTCGAACGAATTGATTTTCGACATCGGCTTGGGCGACGTTTTCAGCGCGCGTGTTGCCGGAAATGTGGTCAATGACGACATTCTCGGAAGTCTGGAATATGCGTGCAAACACGCAGGCGCGAAATTGATTGTAGTGCTCGGACACTCGAATTGCGGCGCGGTCAAGGCGGCTTGCGATTACGTCGAATCGGGTCACATCACGCAGCTTCTCGGCAAAATTCAAGCGGCGGTTGAATCCGAACAAACCGTTGTAGAGAACCGCAACTCGAACAACGATGAATTCGTTTCCAAAGTCACCGACATCAATATCGCTTTTTCGGTCGAACAGATTCTGCAACGAAGCGCGGCTCTGGCGGAAATGTGGCGCAACGAGGAAATTGATGTCGTCGGTGCAACTTACGATGTCAAAACAGGCGCGGTAAACTTCATTGATAAAAGCAAAATCTTTAAGCGTTTAGCGGAAAAAGCCTTGTTTGCTGATGCCAGCGATTGAGAGATTTGTATTTCACCTCAGGCGTTTTGTTCCGCCTCTTGGGTGACAAATAAAACGCATCCCCTGAAACTCGTGCAAACAACAAAAGCAAAACGGAGCCGGGAAAATGCAACTTCCGGCTCTCTATCAAACTTGGAAAAACAGCCGCAGATGTTAAGAATGTAAATTCTTGAGCGAGGCTGGATTCAGCCCGCGCGGGCTGTGCTACATTGCAGGCGTGAGAGGAAAGTGGGCCAAGCGTCAATTATCGCCGCCGTTGCTGCTGATGCTGTTGGCGGCGTCGCTCATCGTGCTGCTCGTCGTGCTTGCGTCGTTGCAGTATCGCTGGCTCGGTCAGGTGAGTGAGGCCGAGCGCGAGCGCATGCAGGGCACCCTCAGTGCGGGCGTGGCGCGCTTCAGCCAAGACTTCGACCGCGAACTCGGGCGCGTCTATTTCAATTTGCAGTTGGACGCGAACATCTGGCGACACAGAGACGGCGAGAGCTACGCCGCGCGCTACGAGCAATGGCGCGCGAATGCGCCGCACCCGCAACTCGTCGGCGACGTGTACGTCGTCGATGGCAGCGGCGGAAGCGATCAACTTCAACTCGCGCGCTTCGACCCAATGATGCGAAAATTCACCGACGCGCCGTGGCCCATCGAGTTCGCTGCCATACAGCGTCGCTTCGCGCGGGCGCGAGAGTTGCCGGCCACTCACACGGGGCTCGAACACTTCGCGCCGCAGCCAAACGTGGATCGCGAAATTCCCGCCCTCATCATTCCCATCGTTCCCGCCGCTGCCGCGCCCTTGATGAGGGGCGACGAAGCAGCCGTCCCCAAAAAAGATGAACGCAAACTGCTGTTGACGAACTACTCGCCGCTCGGCGCTTACGCCGTCGTGACGCTCAACCTCGACTATGTCAAAGGGCAACTCTGGCCTGCTCTCGCCCGGCGCTATTTTTCGCGCGGCGAGCAACTCGATTACACAATAGCCGTCGTAGATGAAAGCGATCCGCGAAAGACCATCCACCAATTCGGGCCGCACGCCCCCCCCGCCGCCGACGCGCCGAGTGGCGGCGGCGACGCGCGGGCGCGCATCTTTCAAATTCGTTTTGACGAGATGGACGCTTTTCAGCCGCCGTTTGCCTTGCCGCCCACGTCCGATTCGCCGGGTGCCGCTGCACGGCGTGCATCTGGTGAGTTGCCGCGAAAGAACGTCGCGGTCCGCGTCTTCGAGAGCCGGACGAGCGAAGTGGAGATGCGCCGCCTTCATCTGCCCGAACTCAGCGCGGGCGACCACCAGTGGCAACTCGTCGTGACGCACGCCGCAGGCTCGCTCGCTGCGGCGGTCGGGCAGGCGCGACGACGCAGCCTTCTCGTCAGTTTTGGCATCCTGCTCCTGCTTGCGGCGAGCGTCGCTTTGATCTTCGTCTCGACGCACCGAGCAGGGCGACTGGCGCGGCGGCAGGTGGAATTCGTCGCGGGCGTCACACACGAACTGCGCACGCCGCTCGCGGTGATCTGTTCGGCGGGCGAAAATCTGGCCGACGGCGTGATCAATGATCGCGCTCAGGTGCGGCGTTACGGGCAGGTGATTCATGGCGAGGGGCGGCGGTTGAGTGAGATGGTGGAACAGGTATTGGAGTTTGCGGGAGCGCAATCGGGGCGGCGCGAATTTGAACTCGCGCCCGTCGAAGTCGCAACTCTGATCGAGCATGCGCTTGCGTCGTGCCGCGCGACGACGACGACCAGCACAGGCGAATTTGAGATCGTCAGGGACGTGCCCGCCGGTTTGCCGCCCGTCATGGCGGACGCCGCCGCGCTGGGTCGCTCGCTGCAAAATTTGCTCGGCAATGCGTTGAAGTACGGCGGCGAGAAACACTGGGTCAAGTTGTCGGCGCACGCGGGCGAGGGCGCGCGCGGGAGGGAAGTGCGGATCAAGATCGAGGATCGCGGAGCGGGCATCGCGCCCACTGATTTGCCGCACATCTTCGAGCCATTCTATCGCGGGCGCGACGTGGTCGCCGCGCAGATTCACGGCAACGGGCTGGGCTTAAGTCTGGTCAAACAGATCGTCGAAGCGCACGGCGGGCGCATTAGCGTCGAGAGCGAGTTGGGGCGGGGCAGCGCGTTCACCGTTCATCTGCCGGCGGCAGGGGATGCGTCGGCGAACGGCCACGACGTGAGGAGTGAAAGGGTATGAGCGGGCGCATTCTGCTCGTCGAAGATGAGCCGGGGTTGTTGATGACTTTGACCGACCGGCTCGTGAGCGAAGGCTTCACGGTGGAGACGGCGACGGACGGCGAGACGGGTTTAGCCCGTGCGCTCGCGGAAACTTTCGACCTCATCATTCTGGACGTGGGACTGCCGCGCAAGAACGGCTTCGACGTGTGCCGCGATCTCCGGCAGCGCGGCGCGCATGTGCCCGTCATCATGTTGACGGCGCGCGGGCAGGTGGTGGACAAAGTCGTCGGCCTCAAGATCGGTGCGGACGATTACCTCACGAAACCTTTCGAGATGATGGAACTGCTGGCGCGCATTGAGGCGTTGCTCCGGCGCGTGCCTGCTTCGGCGCGGGGCGGGGCGACGCAGGCGACGACGGATATTTACCAGTTCGGGCTGATCCGCGCGGATTTCCGCCGCGCTGAAATTGTCCGCGACGGAGAGCGCGTCGAACTCTCGGCGCGCGAGTTCAAACTCCTGCGCTACTTCATCGAGCATCGCGGCGCGACCATCTCGCGCGACGAATTGTTGAACGAAGTCTGGGGCTACAACGCTATGCCCACGACGCGCACCGTCGATGTCCACATCGCATGGCTCCGGCAAAAGCTCGAACCCAACCCCCACTACCCGCAATTCATCCTCACTATCCACGGCCTCGGCTATAAATTCGTTGGGTGAAGTTCGACTAATTGAGCGGCCTCTTAAGTGCTGGCTACCCTCGCCCTACTCTTTCAGATACTTTTTACGAAATCCTTCAATATCGTGTGGGAACTCGCAGCGATGAATCATTCTGTGGCAATTGGCACAAAGGACGGTGAAATCTGTTGTAGGATTAAGCAAGAGTTTCTCGCCTTTTAATTTTGAGATGGGCGTTAAGTGATGAGCTTCTATA
>JBPCIP010000090.1:0-16687 GCA_051006195.1 Pyrinomonadaceae bacterium | reverse complement strand
GCGAATTAAAATAATTCAGGCATACACAGCAGGAGTATAAAAAGCATTCAGGGCTAAATGATAATTTCAAGTGATGTGTGATAGCACTGTAACCAAGCTAAATAACAAGGCGCTGTTTTTATTGGTTGATATTAAAATTTTGCGATAGCTCTCTGTCAGCTATCATCAGTGGCATAGTCGTTGCAATAGAGTGAGAATAGTTAATATTGATAATTGAGTAGATAGTGTTATCGGGTCGGCTCGGCGACGGCAGTGAGTGACAGCTTTGGGGGAGGCTTTCTCTCATTCCATGCTAGTAACGTTTCTTTCGGGGGAACGGGAGCGTTACAGGCAAGCGGTCAAAGAGCTTAAGTTGCCGGGTTGCTGAACACCATCTGTGGTGCTTTGGGGGAACGCCATAGGTAGTTCAGCAACCCGCAAACTTTGTTGTTGTGGTAACACAGGGAAGTAATAAAAAAACGCGGCGAGTGTTGGGGGACACTCGCCGCGTTTTTTTTTGATAAAGCGTGTGAAGTTGCTGGAGATATTTCCTACTTATCACTCTGTTCGATCAAACGCGCCGGATTATTCTGGACGTTCATTTCATCGAGATTAAGGCGCATCATGCCGCCCGCGTCCGAGAAGTTCTGGGTGAGCGCGGCCTGCGCGCGGCGGCGCATAAAAATCGCTCCGCCGAAGATGCCGCCGATGCCGAGGCAGACGACGATGGCGATTCCGGTCACCTTCACAGTGTTGACGATGACGCTCGTGGACATGTTCAGCCACCTGCGATTCGCCCGCTCAATGGCATACGGATTATCTCCGAGCCAGCGCACGTCTTTTTCATACCTGACCTTGCCTATTAACTGCGCCGCCTGCTCGCTCGGCGCAACGAAGACGAACACACCGTAATTCCCGACGCGACGATAAGCCGAAGGCACGGCTTTGCCCTCGCCACGTAGCCCGGCGATCCGTGCGGTGATGGCGGCATCGCCGTCGAAGGCAAGCTGCGGCGTCGCGTATTCGACGATCAAGAGTCGCGCGCCCTGATCGTAAGTTGCTGCGACCGCCTCCATCCCGCCCGCGAAAGAGAGGGCATCGAGCACGGGCTGATCCGGCACAATCTCTTTGAGCGCGGCGAGCGACACGGCGTATACCGCGCGCTCCTGTGCCGTCTCCCAATCAGGCAGGTGCTTGACGAGCGCGGGAATCTCACCCGATCCGGCGTCAAGCGTTTCGGCGAAAGCGCGTGCAAGAGTAACTAAATTGTTGTTGTTCGTATCCTGCGTTGAATCGCCGGAGATGCTGACGACAAATGCGCCTTTAGAAAAAATAACCTCGGAAACTGATACTTTTCCAGCAGAAGCATTGACATCATCCCCACTTTTGACGAACTCGATTTCTCTCTGAGAATTAAGAGCAACTATTCCAATTCCAGTTAAATTTGTGAATCGTGCGGGTGCGTTTTCAAAACTTGATCTGTGGGTAGTAAAAAGTGCGTAAGCTGCTGCGTCCGAGGGCATTTTAAAGATTTGAAATTCAAAATGCCCGCCATTCGGGAGGATATAGCGGCGACTTGCAGCGGATATGACCTCGAAATTTCCTGTGCCGCTCTGCTCGGAGATGCCGTCTCTCGGTGCATCAGCCTTTCCCTGAGCTGTGGCGTCGCCAATTTTGTTGGGAAGCAGTCTCGCCGCTTCATTAATTGTTGGCTTCGCTAACAACAGAGCGAAAAGAACCAAGACGAATGAGCAGGTAAAGAATAATCTGGATAAAAGAGAGACGCGCATGAAAATCCCTTCAATTGTTGGAACAGCGTAAATCAAAACACGGGCAGCGACACACAGTTTGATGCCCGCGCAAAGACGCTCGTTGTGTTCTGGTAATAGTAACCGGACGAAGAGATTTAGTTCCAGCGGCGAAGTTCGCGCAGGAGGAGGTCGGCGTGGCGGCGCGGGTCGGGGATGTTGCGCAGGTGGGTTGAGCCGCCTAGTTCGCTGGCGTTGTCGATGAGGAGGTCGCCGAAGCCGAAGATGCGCTGCGGGATGGTGGCGGAGACGGTTACATCCTGAATGTTGCGAATGGGGATGTTGCGCGTCCGGCGCGCGATGAGTCCCTGATCGATCTCGATCTTGGAGTCGGTCAGCGTGTACTTGATGGCGTTGCGCCGGAGATGCTTGTAGGCGGGGATGAGCAGGAGCGGGAGCGTCAGAAGGACGGCAACGGGAGCCGAGAAAAATTGACCCGCGAACACGCCGAGCAGGATGCTCAAACCAATGGTGGTGAGGGCGGCGAGGGCGTAACCGATGCCGATGAAGAGAAACGTCGGGCGGACGCTGAAGATGACGCGCTCGGCTTCGTCCGCGTTGTGTGGCGGGCGCGGCGTCTGAGGCGCGCGGGCATTCAACGGCGGCTCGACCTGTTTGATGGTCGCCATTTCGGTGTCGAAGGAGGTGCGGACTCGCGCGTCAGTCGCGCCGCGCGAACTGATGCGGGTGGCTTCCGTATCGGCGGGCGCGCCGCACGCGGAGCAGAAACGCACGTTCGCCGGAATGTCTTTGCCGCAGTTCATACAGTACATCAGTTTGGCTCCTTCAATCGGTGCTCCCGACGTTGCGTACGGACATCAACAATTCTTCCGCATCGTAAGGCACGTTGACGAAACCGCCCACGCCAAGCGATTCGGCCTCAACCCGCGCATCTGCGCGAGTGGCCGCCTCGGAGAGCAAGAACAAGACCGGCAGCGGCAGGCGTCCGTGATGCTGCCGGTGCAAACGCCGCAGGGCCTCGAGGCCGTCGATGCCGGTGAGCGCATCATCGATGACGAGGAGATCGGGGCGTTCGATGCGCAGCAGGTTGATGGCTTGCAGCCCGTCGAAGGCGGCGCGCACTTCATAGCCCGCGGAACGCAGCAGCAAATTGATCTGCGCCATGCGCGCTGGGTCAGAGACCGTGAGCAGGAGACGGCGGGGCATGATCGCCCCGCGAGAGCGGCGTTCGCGTTCACGCGCGGCGGCATCGACGGCGGCCCGTTCCAGTGCCCCCTGCCCGGATGTCGTCATGCTTCCCGCGCCGCCCGCCGGCACGCTGGAAGTTTCGACGGCGTCCGCCTGTCTCGACTCGCGCACCGCCCGCGACGGCGGCGGCTGACCGGAGCGAGACTCTCGCTCCGCCGCCACGGTCTCCGTGGTCGGAGCGGTTAGAGCGCGCGAAGCGAGGGAGGCAGCAGGCGGCGCGGAGGTATTGCCGATTGGAGATTCTCTCGCGGGCGCATCGGTTAAGGAGAAAGAATTATCCATCGTACCCCGCGTCGAAGGCGGCGCATCTGAAGAGATTAGTGCAGCCTCAGCTTGCTCGATCAAAGTCTCGATCTCCGTGCCGTCCGCCGGAAACGAAGCGAGACCGATCTTCAGCACGCCGCCGGGCTGCGTCTCCGCCAGAAACTCGTCGCTTAAGCGTGCGAGGTCAACTTGTGCCACGCCCGCCCTTTTGTGCGGGAGATAGACGAGCAGCAGGGTCGGCCCGTAGAAAGCGATTGAGTCAATTCGTCGCAAATTGAGTTTGAAAAAGTCGTATGCTCCGGCGAGGAGGCGATTTTCCTGCGCCGCGCCTGACGAAATTTCTTCATGCGCGTCTGCCGCAAGCAGCGCGAGCACGCCGCTCGCCCCTTCGTCGATGTCAGCGCGAACAGCATCGAGCAGTTGCAGGAAGTCGTCGATCTCGGCGCGCTGTTCGAGCACGCCGAACGCGGCGGTGCGTCGTCCCGCCGCGATGCGCCAGAAGAGTGCGTCGAGCCGTGCCGCGATCTCGGCAGGCGGCGTGGCGAGCGCGAGGTAGTCGTCCGCGCCGAGGCTCAAGGCTGATGCCCGCACCTGAACGTCATCGTGTTCAAACAAGAGGATGAGCGGCAGCGCGGAGGTTGCGCGACCCGCACGCAGGCGATGCGCTAACTCCAATCTCGCTTCGCCGGATTCGTCCCCGCCCGTCTCGATGAGCGCGACATGCGGCGCAAATTCGGCGATTGCCTGCGATGCTTTGTCCGTGCGCACAACTCGCGCATCGTAGCCCGCTTTGGCGAGTTGGAGGGGCAGAGAGACCCCCACGGAACTGTCGGCGATGACAAGTAGGCGGCGTGTTCGGGCGTCTCGGTTGTGACGCGAAACGGCGTTCGTCTGTGCGGCGTTCGACACTTTCAAGAACAACTCCAGGTCTGGCGGTTGCGAGCGGTCAGCAGTAAAACTCCTGACGTGCGTTTATCATACCTAAGAGCGTCGCACAAAACCACACACCCGAAGCGGCAAAAGTCATCGAGCCGAATCTTTCCGTGCGTTTCGGTGTCCAGATGATGATGATGATGATAAAGAGCGATAAGGAAGTCGCTGATTATCCGGCACGCGAAAACGAAAGCGGAGCGAATGTGACGTTCACACTCGCTCCGCCTAATTGTTTGATGTCGCTCGCGCGCCGGTTCACTGGCTGACGAGCTTTAGCCTTCCATCGCGCAACCGGACGGCATAAACGTTTTGTTCATAAAGTTCCGACGCGGGCGTCTCTGTGGCGGCGCTGGCAATCGAATCCGGCAGCTTTGACACACTTTGCGCTTTGCGCGCCGTCTGCGGGTCGCGCATCAAGGCGTAACGCTGCGTGATGCGCCGCACATACTCCTGTGTTTCGCGGTAAGGCGGGACGCCGCTGTACTTATCGACCGCGCCTTCGCCCGCGTTGTAACCGGCGAGCGCAAGTCCCACGTCGCCACGGAAACGATTCAACAGGAAACGCATGTAGCGCGAACCGCCTTCGATGTTCTGCGCCGGGTCGAAGATGTTGCGCACGCCGAAGCGCGCCGCTGTCGCGGGCATCAACTGCATCAGCCCGCGCGCCCCTTTGTAGGAGACGGCCATCTTTTTAAACGCCGACTCGCGGTGCATGATCGAGTAGATGAGAACCGGATCGACGCCGTGACGGGTGGCGGAATCGACGATGTAGGTATCAACCTTTGCGTCGCCCGTCGTGAAGCCGTCGAGCGATTGGCTCACATACATCGGGACGCTGCTCGTCGGGCGCGCGTAAAGCGTCGGCTTCACCCGCACGTTGGCTTTTTCAAAAGCCGTCAGCGTGCGTGTGCCGCGCTGTGCCTTTTCCGCAAAAGACGGCGGCAGCAGCAGCGGGGTTGGTTCGGGGACGATGCGGACGCCGTCGTTGATGTCGAAATTGTCGTGGTGATAACGCGCCCCGGTCTGTGCCGAAACAATTGTGGCGAAAGCCAACACGAGCGCGCAGAGGAAGGGAAACTTTTTCATACCGCTTGCCAATCGGGAAATAGTCAGAGACGTTGGCCGACAGCAGCCACAGCAGCAGAGTGAGATGTGCTTCACTGTCGTCGAATGTGTTGTGGAAACAGAGAGCGCGAAAACATTTACTTAAAGTGTTTTCGTTTTGGGGCGCGCACACATGAACGTGGACGCATTTGAAGAGTAACACACGACCTGAAATAACAGCAACAACAAAGTTAAACAGAAATTGAAACCCGGTCATTTCAAAAGGCAAATCGAAAGAAAAGTGTTTAACCTGTAGGATGCTCGCCTGTTAATTGTGACCTTCTCACGCTTATCTGCGGCAAAGTCTTGACAGCGAGTGTATGATTACTTTCGCTTTCGAGTTTTGCTCACCACCCTTCGAGTCACTGACCTGACGCCTCACCAGCGTCACCAACTCAATGAAGGAGAATCTCAATGAAAAGATTGATCTTTGCTGCCCTCACGTTGTTGCTCGCCGTCTGCGTCGCGCCGGCAACGCAAAACACCAATTCATCAAACACGACGATGCAGGGCAACGCGAACGCTAAGCCACGCGTCCGGCGCGGCCCCGTGTTCCGGGCCAATAAAGAGCAGATCAAACAGGCGCAGTCGCTCCTCAAACAACGCGGGTTCTACGCGGGCGAAGAGACCGGCAAACTCGACGATGACACGCGCGCGGGTCTCAAAAAATATCAAGAGGCCGAGACGATGAAAATCACCGGCACGCTCAACCGCGACACCCTCCAGAAGATGAACATTACCTTGACGGACAAGCAGAAGGACTGGAAACCCACGTTGTAAACGTCCGTTGCCGTCAAACATGCACGCAAACAATCAGCCCCGCCCGTGAGGTTCAAAACCATCACGGGCGGGGCTGATTATTCTGCTGCGTTCGGTCAATCTCCGTTGCTCATCAACTGCCCTCTGCTCCGAGCAATCGCCCGATCACCGCATAGCTCGCTTCCAGAGCCTCCGCGAGTTTCCCGACCTGCGCGCCGCCGCCTTCGGCCATGTCGGGACGCCCGCCGCCGCGCCCGCCGATGATGGGCGCGAGTTCGCGTATGACCTGTCCCGCCGGGACGCGCCCCTGCACATCTTTCGACGTGCGGACGATGAGAGAAGCCTTGCCTTCACCCTGTCGTCCGAGCACGACCACGCCGGATTTGACGCGCGCCAGAAGCGTGTCGGACAACTGCCTGAGACCCGCCGCGTCGAGTTCGCTCGCCTCGCGCGCGAGCACGTTGACGCCCGCGACTTCGCGCACGTCGTTACCGTTTCCAGCCGTCGCTCCGCCGCCCGACGCGCCGCTCGCAAGTTTTTGTTTTAACTCTTCGGCCTCGCGCCGCGCGCGTTTGAGTTCTTCCTGCAAACGCCCGACCGTCGCCGGGAGATCGCCGCGCGTCGAGCGCAGATTCCCCGCGACCTGATCGACCAGTGCCTCCGTCTCGCGGAAGCGCGTGAGCGCGTCCCAGCCCGTGACGGCGCGGATGCGGCGCGTTCCCGAAGCGATTGATTCGTCGCTCGTGATCTTGAACAAACCGATGTCGCCCGTCGAGCGGACGTGCGTGCCGCCGCACAACTCTTTCGAGAAGATGCCCTCCGCGCCCGGCACGGAGAGGACGCGAACTTTCTCCGCGTACTTCTCGCCAAAGAGCGCCATCGCGCCCGACTGCATCGCCTCTTCGAGCGCGAGTTCTTCCGTCCCCACCTGCTCGTTCCGCAGGATGTGATAATTGACGAGACGTTCGACCTCCGCGATCTCATCACGCGAGAGCGGCTGGAAGTGGGTGAAATCGAACCGCAAATAATTCGGCGCGACGATTGAACCGGCCTGCTTGACGTGCGTGCCCAGCACTTCGCGCAACGCGGCTTGCATCAAGTGTGTCGCCGTGTGGTTGCGCCTCGTCGCATCGCGCTTCTCCACATCAACCCGCGCCGACACCGTCTTGCCAACTTTCAAACTCCCCTTTTCGACTTTGACCTTATGAACGATCAACCCCTGCGCAGGCGAAAAAGTATCAACGACCGCAACACGCGCATTCTCGCCAACAAACACGCCCGTGTCCCCGACCTGTCCGCCGCTCTCCGCGTAAAACGGCGTGTGATTCAATACCGCTTCGCCTTCCTCGCCTTCGTTCAACGATTGAACTTCATCATCGTCTTTGATCAAAGCAACGATTTTTGACTCCTCAACACTCGTTGTCTCGTAGCCTTTGAACTCAGAGCGCGTATCTGTTCGTCGTGATAGAGCAACATAAACGGGTTTGGTTTTTTCGTTTTGCTTATTTTGCTTTGCCCCGCTTTGTTTCTGAATTTCCTTTATATGGCTTTCAATACTTTGTCTGAATTCTTCTTCGCTAATGTGGTTGACTTCATAACACTCACGCATGTCTTGAATGTTCACTACCTGAACATCATGAACGCCCAAAATTACGTACATTAAGTCAATCGGAAGCCCGAAAGTGTCATAAAGATAAGCAACTTCTTGAGGCGTAACTGGTATATTTGGAAGATTAGTAGAAAAACCTTTAATGCCGTGTTTCTTCCTCTCTTCCAAAACATCATCCAGCTTCTTCAAACCAACCGTCAACGTATTTCCAAATCGTTCTTCCTCGAAGCGCACCATCTTTTCGATGAAGCCGCGTTGAGTTTCGAGTTCGGGGTAAGCCTCGCGCATCTGTTCAACGACGTAGTTCGTGACCTCGTTGAAGAACAGTCGGTCGAGGTTGAGCGTGTGGCGTCCGTGGTAGATGGCGCGGCGCATGATCTTTCGCAGGACGTAGTTGCGCCCTTCGTTGCCGGGTAAGATTCCGTCGGCGATGGAGAAGGCGGTGGTGCGCGCGTGGTCGGCGATGACGCGCATGGCGAAGCCTTCCTGCGTGTCGGGTTCGTATGCTCTGTCTGCCAGCTTTGCAATGCAATCAACTATGATTGGGCGAATCAAATCCGTGCCGTAATTGGAAGTCTCGCCTTGCAGCACGGCGGCGAGGCGTTCGAGGCCAGCGCCCGTATCAACGGAGGGCTTGGGTAATGGCTCAAGCCGGTATGATAGATATTTTCCGGCCTGCGGGTCTCGCTCGCCAACGCCCTCGCGATTGAATTGCATGAAGACGAGGTTCCATATTTCCATCGTCGTGTCGCCGGGGCCGTTGACGAACTCCGGGCGATTCTTCGCGGGGTCTTCGGGGTCGTCGCCCATGTAGTAATGAATCTCGCTGCACGGGCCGCAGGGGCCGGTGTCGCCCATCTGCCAGAAATTGTCCTTGCGCCCGAAACGCAGGATGCGCTCTGTGGGCGCACCGACCTGCTCCCAGAGAGACACGGCCTCTTCGTCCGCAGGGACTTCCTCATCACCCTCGAAGACTGAGAACCACAGCCGCGCAGGATCGATCTTGTACTCGTTGACCAGCAAATCCCACGCATAGCGGATGGCGTCTTCCTTAAAATAGTCGCCGAAGGAGAAGTTGCCGAGCATCTCGAAGAAGGTGTGGTGTCGCGCGGTCTTGCCCACCTCGTCCAGATCGTTGTGTTTGCCGCCCGCGCGGATGCACTTCTGCGACGAGGCGGCGCGCGTGTAGTTGCGCTGCTCCTGGCCGAGAAAGACATCCTTGAACTGGTTCATCCCGGCGTTGGTGAACAAGAGCGTCGGGTCGTTGGCGGGCAAAAGCGGGCTGGAACGCACGCGCGTGTGCCCGTTGCGCTCGAAGTAGTTCAGGAATATTTCGCGAATTTCGTTTCCGGTCTTCATAAAAAGCACTCAGCCGACAGCGTTCAGCCGCCGGTTTTTCATCTTAAATTTCGACTGGCAAGTCTAGCACGCGGCGCGTGGGCGGGCGAAGCGAACGGAAATGAGGAATTTAGGCGGAACTACGCGGCAGCGGACAACTCAACTTGAAACCTCATCTCCGTCAGCGATAGCTTCATCCTCATCCACATCGGCGGCGGAGGCGGCGCGGACTTTGTTGATGATGAGGTCGTAGCTGAAGCCGAGGCGCAGGAGATGATCGAAGAGGCTTTTGGTCTCTTGTCTGGTGGTGGGGCGACCGCGCAGGCGGAGGCGTTTCTCCAGCGCTCGGTCGAGCAGGTCGGCTTCAGGCGTTTCGGTGAAAACTTTTTCGAGCGTCTGCTCCGCCGTCTCGCGGTCGATCTTTTTCATTTGCAGGTCGCGCGCGAGCCGCCCGCGTCCGACCGCCCTTTGGCGCACGCGCGCCGCCGCGTAGCCGAGAGCGAATTGTTCGTCGTTCAAATAACCGTACTCGGTGAGTTTGGCAATTGCGTACTCGATGGCCTCGTCGCTGGCCCACTCTTTTTCGCGCAGGCGTTCGCGCATTTCGGCGACGGAGCGTGGCTTGGCGGCGAGCAGTTTGACGGCGCGTTGCAGCGTGCGCGTGCGCGCCCGTTCGGGATCGACGGGACGCTGCGGTTTCGCCTCCGCCTCGTTGATGTCCCTTTCATTAACTCTTCTTCGCCCCGGCCTGCGCATGAATGGATTAAAGCATAGGCGAAAGGGTAAAGGGAAAAGGTTCGGAAGAATGGGTTCTCTCGCGTGCGCGTTGGTTCTGCCGCGATTCTTCTTCCTTTACCCTTTACCCTTACACCCTTTACCTTAGTTCCAACATGGACGGAATATTCATCATCGACAAGCCTGCGGATTGGACTTCGCACGACGTGGTGGCGCGCGTGCGGCGGGTGCTGCGGGAGCGGCGCGTGGGGCATACGGGCACGCTCGATCCGTTTGCGACGGGAGTCCTCGTCGTGCTCGTCGGGCGCGCGACGCGGCTCGCGCAGTTTCTCGCGGGCGCGGAGAAAGAGTATGAGGCGCTCATCCGTTTCGGGTATGCCACCGACACAGGAGATTTGACGGGCGCAAGGCGCGCCGCACCGGAAGCAGACGCGAAGCCGCGCATGGGGTGGAGCGGGGCGGAGATCGGAGCGGCCTTAGCGAGTTTGCGCGGAGAGCGTGAGCAAGTGCCGCCGATGTATTCGGCGAAGAAAGTGCAGGGGAAGAAGCTGTACGAGTTGGCGCGGCGCGGCATCGAGATCGAGCGCGCGGCGGTGCATGTCAGCGTGCATGAGTTGGAAGCGTTGGAACGGGGCGGCGCGTTGTTGCACGAGCACGAAGATGGGACTTGTGATCTGGCGGTGCGCGTCGTCTGTTCGGCGGGGACGTACATCCGCGTGCTGGCCGAAGAGATAGGCGCACGGCTCGGCACGGGCGCGCACCTTGCGGCCCTGCGTCGCACGCGCGCGGGCGCGTTTCGCCTGGAAGAAGCCGTCACGCTGGAAAATTTGGCGGAGAAGGTTGAGGCGGATGCGACGGACGATTTGTTGCTTGCGCCGGATGCGGCGCTCCCGCAGATGCCTTTCGTGCATCTAACGGGCGAAGAGGCGAGGCGGGCGCGGCATGGCGCGGCAGTGCGCGTCGCGAACGACGACGGCCAACCGTCGTGGCCGCATGGCGAAACGGTTAAGCTGCGCGACCCGGAGGGAAATTTGCTTGCCATCGGCGTTTACGACGCGACGCGGGAAAGTTTGCAGCCGCGCGTGATGCTCGACGCGGGCGAAGAAAAATAAGCGTTGATTTTCCCCTCCGGCTGCTGTGTTATAATCGCCGGCAGCAGCGAAGGAATTGGTCGCGTGCTTGCGAAACCAGCGTGGCCTACCCGTCGCTTCATTTGACAACCACAAGCTTAACAGGATTTCTTAAGCCTCGACGGCGCAGACAGGGTTACGCAACCGCGCACGTCCCCTCCCTCTCGCATCGAGACTTGTCCTAATCCCAACGCGACCCTTGCGCCCGGCAGATCGTCCCGTTAGAGAGAAGAGGCGATCCGCCAGTTCACGAGTCGTCCGAAATAACAAGGAAGGGCGTGAACTTCCCCACGTCGTCCACGCGCGCGAAGCCGTTTTAAGAGGTATCAAAGGCTATGCACGAAGAGCAGGATGGCAAATATCAATTCAACATCAGCGAGCGACTCGAAGACTTGCGCCGCGAGCGCGAAGCCCTCCACTGGGAAGGCTCCTTTCGCGACTACTTCGAGTTGGTCTCACAAAACCCCCGACTCGCACAACTCTCGCACGCGCGCGTCAACGACATGATTCACGCGGCGGGCGTCGAGAAACTAAACGAAGGCACGCGCGATGAACTCGCGCGCTACAAGTTCTTTGCCGCCGACCTCTACGGCATCGAAGAGCCGCTGGCGCGCATCGTCGAATACTTCAAATCGGCGGCGCAACGACTCGAAGTGCGCAAGCGGATTTTACTCTTGATGGGGCCGGTTGGCGGTGGCAAGTCAACCATCGTGACGTTGCTCAAGCGCGGCCTCGAAGATTACTCGCGCACCGAGGCGGGAGCCGTCTACGCGATCAAAGACTGCCCGATGCACGAGGAACCGCTCCACCTCATCCCGCACGAACTCCGCGCTGAGATCGAAAAGCATTACGGCATCTACATCGAAGGCGACCTCTGCCCGCAATGCCGCTACGCGCTCGAACACACTTACGGCGGGAAACACGAGGACGTGCGCGTGCAGCGCATCCTCTTCTCCGAAAAGGAACGCGTCGGCATCGGCACCTTCGCCCCGTCAGACCCCAAGAGCCAAGACATTACCGAACTGACCGGCTCGATTGATCTCTCGACCATCGGCGAGATCGGCGTCGAATCGGACCCGCGCGCCTATCGCTTCGACGGCGAGTTGAATATCGCGAATCGCGGCGTGATGGAATTCATCGAGATGTTGAAAGTCGATGAAAAATTCCTCTACAGCCTGCTCACGCTCTCGCAGGAACAGAACATCAAGACGGGACGCTTCGCCATGCTCTACGCCGACGAAGTGATCCTCTCGCACACGAACGAGAACGAGTATATTTCGTTTGCGGGCAACCGGAAGTCGGAAGCCTTGCAGGACCGCATCATCCTCGTGCGCGTGCCTTACAATCTGCGCGTCTCGCAGGAGGAGCGCATCTACAGCAAACTCCTGCATCAATCTGAAGTTTTGCGCAACGTCCACATCGCGCCGAACACGCTCAGAGTCGCGGCGATGTTCGCCGTTATGACCAGACTCGAAGAACCGAAGCGCGCCAACGTCGATGTCGCCAAGAAGATGAAGCTCTACGACGGCGAGGATGTCGAAGGCTACAAATCGAAGGACGTGCGCGAACTGCGAGACGAAACCGCGCGCGAAGGCATGGACGGCATCAGCCCACGCTATATCATCAACCGTCTATCTGGCGCGCTCGTGCGCGACGGCGTCACCTGCATCAACCCGATTGATGCCCTGCGCGCCATCAAGGACGGCTTCGAGCAGCACACCGGCATCAACCCCGAACAGCGCGAACGCTATCTCAATTTGATCTCGGCGGCGCGCAAGGAATACGACGAACTGGCGAAGATCGAAGTGCAGCGCGCCTTCGTCTATTCGTTCGAGGAGATGGCGCGCACGATCTGCAACAACTATCTCGACAACGTCGAAGCCTACTGCAACAAGGAGCGCATCAAAGACCCGATCACCGAAGAGGAGATGGAGCCGGATGAACAACTGATGCGCTCTATCGAAGAACAGATCGGCGTCTCCGACAACGCGAAGAACACGTTCAGGCAGGAGATACTGATCCGCATCTCGTCTTTCAGCCGCAAAGGCAAACAGTTCGAGTACACCTCGCACGAGCGTTTGAAGGAAGCGATTGAGAAGAAGATTTTCGCCGACCTGAAAGACGTGGTGAAGATCACGACTTCTTCGCGCACGCCCGACCCCGACCAACTGCGCCGCATCAACGAAGTGGTGGACCGTCTCGTCAAAGACGGCGGCTATTGCCCGGTCTGCGCCAACGAACTGTTAACCTACGTCGGCACGCTGCTCTCGCGTTGAGCCGGCGCAGCGCGTCCGCGCATAAACCTGAAAAGTGACGCCCGCGCCTTCGCAAACCCGGTGGCGCGGGCGTCATGCTTGCTCATGAGGGATAAAAAAAGACTTAATTGAGAGGATGATTTAGTAATGAGTCAAGAAGACGACGAATCCCGTCGGAGAGATGAAGAGAATCAGCGAAACATCAACTTTATTCTGGCGCAGCAGGCGCAGTTCTCCGCCGACATGCAGCAACTGCGGGAGGCGCAGGCACAAGCCAATGAGAAGTGGGAGCGGAGATGGGGGCGCACGGAAGATGGTATCCGCTCGCTACTCGCGATAGCCGAAATCCACGACCGGGAGATTAAAACACTGGCCGAAGTCCAAGCGGAGGCGGGGCAAGCACAGGCACAGGCGGCGCAGGCACAGGCGGAGGCGCGGGCGCGGATTGATAGGCAGATGGCTGAGACCGACGAGCGGCTCAACGCTCTGATTAATGTTGTAGAGCAAATCATCAACGAAAGGCGCAACGGCGGCGAGGGCGATACGAGACAATGACGATGAAGAAACGTTACTGGATCGGCGGGACATCGGCTTTGATGGGCGGCGCGCTGGCGTTGAAGTTGTGGCTGCGCCCGCGCGAGGTGAAGTGGGACGAGCACCGCGAGCGTTTGCATCACGCGGAGAAGTCGCGCTTCGTCGAGATCGAAGGCGTGCGGGTGCATTATCAGGAGGCGGGCGCCGTGGATGCGCCGCCCGTGCTGTTGATTCACGGGTTTTGCGCGTCGAACTTCGTGTGGAGCGATGCGCTCGTGCCACTGGCGGAGGCCGGTTTCCGCGTGGTCGCGCCCGACCTCATCGGCTTCGGCTTTTCGGGGAAACCGGAGGGCGGCGAATACACGATTGAAATGCAGGCGCGCATGATCGTCGGCTTGATGGATGCTTTGGGGATCGAGCGCGCCACGCTGGTCGGCAGTTCCTACGGCGGGGCCATCGCCGCCGTGTGCGCGCTCGATGACGCGCAGCGGGTCGAGCGGCTCGTGCTGGTCGGCGCGGTGTCGAATGATGCAATCGTCAGACGCCCGCTCCTGCGTCTCGCCTCGACGCCCGTGATGGGCGAACTGCTCGCGCCCGTTCTGCTCGACGCGCGGCGGTTTGTGAAAAATCGGTTGCGGACCACTTACGCGGCGCAGAACGGCTACATGCTCGACGACGCGCGAATCGCGGCGCATCAACGCCCGCTGCGCGCGGCGGACACGCATCGCGCCATCTTGCAGACGCTCCGGCGTTGGAGCGCGGGGCGCATCGAAAGCGAAGCCGGGCGCATCACGCAACCGACGCTGCTCGTGTGGGGCGCGCACGACACGGACGTGCCGCTGCGCTACGGCGAACGCCTGCACGAATTAATCCGGCAGTCGCGCCTTTTCGTTTTCCCGGATTGCGGCCACTTGCCGCAGGAAGAACGCCCGCACGAGTTCGCGTCGCTCGTCGCGAAGTTCTGTCGTGACGAGGAAATCAACGTCGCTTGAGCAAACGGTTGAGAGGAGTTTTGAAATGTCTGTTCAACGCAATGATTGGTCTTTGCAACGCAAAGGCATCATCGATCAGGAGCGGCACAAGGAACGCGTCAAAGAAGCGATCAAGAAAAATCTCGGCTCCATCGTCTCGAACGAAGCGATCATCTTGTCGGACGGCAAGCGCAGCGTGAAAGTGCCGATTCGTTCGCTCGACGAGTACAAGTTCCGTTTCGATCATCGCAAGCGCAAGCACGTCGGCCAGGGCGACGGCAAGACCCGCGTGGGCGACGTGCTCGGGCGCGAGCAGCAGCAGCAGCAGGGGCAGGGCAAAGGACGGGGCACAGGCCCCGCCGGGCAGGAGGAAGGCGCGGAATACTACGAGGCGGAAGTCAACATCGACTAACTCGCCGCGCTCATCTTTGAAGACCTCCAATTGCCTTTCCTCGAAGAGAAGGCGAAGAAAGCCATGCCCGCCAAGACCACGCGCTTCAACGAAATCCGGCGCACCGGCGTGATGGCGAATCTCGATAAGCGACGCTTGATCCTGGAGAACATCAAACGCAATGCGCGCGAGGCGAAAGGGGCGCGCTTCGGCAACGTCAAGAAAGAGGATTTGCGTTTCAAGAGTTGGGAAGAAGACAAGCGTTACGAATCGAACGCCGTCGTGCTCGCGTTGATGGACGTGTCGGGTTCGATGGGCGAGTTCAAAAAGTATATCGCGCGCTCGTTCTTCTTCTGGATGGTGCGTTTCCTGCGAACGAAGTACGACAACGTCGAGATCGTCTTCATCTCGCACCACACGGAGGCGAAGGAAGTCACCGAGGAACAATTCTTCACGCAGGGCGAATCGGGCGGCACAGTCGTTTCGTCGGCTTATCAATTGGCACTGGAGATCATCAAGGCGCGTTACAATCCGCGCGACTGGAACGTCTACCCGTTTCACTTCTCCGACGGCGACAACTACTACTCCGACAACGAAGAGGCCGTGCGCCTGGCCGACGAGTTGATCACGACCTGCAATCTCTTCGGCTACGGCGAGATCGGCGAAGAAGGCACTTCCGGCTATCGCCGCTCGTCGGGCGCGTTGCTCTCGATCTTCAAAGACCGTTTGAAGCGCAAAGAACGCTTTGTCGGCGTGCGCATCGACGAGCGCGAAGATGTGTATCCCGCGCTCAAACAGTTTTTCGGGCAGCGCGGCCTCGAAGCCTGAAATAATGAACGCGATCTAATCTCCCGCCGCCAAATGCCGGCACTCTTCACTTCATCCGGTTCTGCGAATTCGCGCCCGCGCCATTCAAAAAAATGGAGGGAAATCTAATTTTTCATCTCCACAGAAATCAGCGGACGAGCCGGGTCGCGCATTCCTCAACAGTAAGTTTAACCATTGCCAAACTTAACCGGTGAGCCGGGCGCTTTGCCGAGGCTGGAATAAGTTTTGCTTCGTTACGCGGAAAGAGTACCGTGGAGCGTTTTCCAGCAAAGTAGGTACAAGTTCGATGCTGCCGCTAAATCATCAAGTGATGTTTGCCTCTCGCTCCTGCAAACGTCAGGCAATACACTACGAACAAGCGAATTCCAGGGACATCAAAAGTCGGTAATTCTTCCTTATCAGTAACCTCTCCGTTTCAGGAGACGCTCGCGGCGGAGGTTCGATTAGATGGATTCACCGTCACTCGCAGAAGTTACCCCTACAACAGGAGTTCAATTATGATGAATAGAAAATTTACCCGGATGGTCTCATCAATGTTCACTGCGCTGATGCTCATGTGGATGTTGGTTGTTCAGCCGTCGTCCGCGCTCGCCCAGACCGCTAACTCGGGCGTCATTACCGGGGTCGTCAAGAATGAAAAAGGTGAGTTGGTGCCGAACGCGACCGTCAGGGCGATCAATGTGGGAACCAATGCCACCCGTAGCGCCACCACCAGCGATGAAGGTGTCTATGAACTCGCGCAACTCACGCCGGGCACCTACCGCGTCGAGGTTGAGGCGCAAGGCTTCTCCCGGTACGTGCAGGAGAACGTTGTCGTCAACGTGCTCCAACGCACGACCA
>JBPCIP010000089.1:0-10557 GCA_051006195.1 Pyrinomonadaceae bacterium | reverse complement strand
ATGTCGGAGTCGGCGCGCGGTGAGGGTGGGCGCGTGTGGGTTCCGCGCCAGAAGAATGACCGCCGCGCGCCCGCTTCAATCCCGGAGAAGGAACGCATTTATTTTCTCGAAGATAAATATCCGGTCTACGGCAACCTCGTTCCTCGCGACATCGCGACGCGCGAAATCTTTCAAATCTGTCTCGACGGCATGGGCGTCGGCGGCGAGAATCAAGTCTATCTCGACCTCACGCACATCGACGCCGCCACGCTCGACCGCAAACTCGGCGCGATCCTCGAAATCTACGAAATGTTCATCGGCGACGACCCGCGCCATGTGCCCATGCGGATTTTTCCCGGCGTCCATTATTCGATGGGCGGCCTCTGGGTTGACTCGAACCAGCGCACGAACATCCCCGGACTGCTGGCGGCGGGCGAGTGCGATTATTCCATTCACGGCGCGAACCGGCTCGGCGCAAACTCGCTCGTCAGTTGCGTCTACGGCGGCTTCATCGCCGCCCCCGCCGCGCTCGAATACGCGCAGAACGTGGAACGCAACGGCGCAAACGGCTCGAAGATTTACGACGACGAGTTGAAATTGCAACAGGGGTTCAACGACGAACTGCTCAAGCAGAGCGGCGGCGAAAATCAACACCTCATCCACGAAGAGATGGGCAAATGGATGACGGACAACGTCACGGTCGTGCGCTACAACGACCGCTTGCAGGCAACCGACAACAAGTTGCAGGAGTTGCTCGAACGCTACAAGCGCATCTCGATCAGCGACTCGAATTTGTGGGCGACGATGGCTCTGCCGCACGCCCGCCAACTCTGGAACATGCTGCAACTGGCGCGCGTCATCACGCTCGGCGCGCTCAACCGCGACGAGTCGCGCGGCGCACACTACAAGCCCGACTTCCCCAACCGCGATGACGAAAATTTCCTCAAGACCACCATCGCCGAATACTCCGGCGAAGGTCCGGCGCTCTCTTACGAGGAAGTGGATGTGTCGCTCGTCGTCCCGCGCAAACGCGATTACAGCAAGGGCAAGCAGGAACAGAAAACCACACCTGCTGTGGCTTCGCAGGCGCAGGCCTCCGGCCTTCCCGTGACGGACGGCGCGCAGCAAATTCCGGTGGAAGGCTCGGAACTGAAGCCGCAGGATTTGACCGGGCCGCGCGTGTGGGGACAGAACAAGGAGCAGGTGCGCGACGTGGACCACGGCGAGGCCGAATCGAGGCGCGAGCAGGGCAAATCAATCGAAGACGCGGGGGGCAAATCAGACAAGCTATGAGCGCACAACCAACACGCACCAACGCACCGCAAAACACGTCGCCGCAGTTCGTCGAGATTCGCATCAAACGGCGCGACCGTCCCGATGCGCCCCAGCGCTGGGAGGAATTTCGCGTTCCCTATCGCCCCAATCTCAACATCATCTCGTGCCTGCTGGACATTCAAAAAAATCCGGTCACGAAGGACGGCACGAAAACCACGCCGGTCGTCTGGGACATGAACTGTCTCGAACAGGTTTGCGGCATTTGCACGATGGTCATCAACGGCAAGGTGCGCCAATCCTGCTCCGCGCTCGTCGATCAATTGGAGCAGCCGATCACGCTCGAACCGATGACGAAGTTTCCCAACGTGCGCGATCTGGCCGTGGATCGCTCGCGCATGTTCAAACACCTCAAACAGGTGCAGGCGTGGATCGAGATCGACGGCACATACGATCTCGGCCCCGGCCCGAAGATGACGCAGGACGAAGTCGCGGAGCGTTACGCTTACTCGCGCTGTATGACATGCGGCTGCTGCCTTGAAGCCTGCCCGCAATACGACGGCGATCAATATATCGGCCCGCAGGCCATCGCGCAGGTGCGCTACCAGAACATGCACCCGTCGGGTAAGATCACGCGCGATGCCCGCCTCGAAGGCATCATGGGCGACGACGGCATCACTAATTGCGGCAACGCGCAAAACTGCGTCAAAGTCTGCCCGATGTCGATCCCGTTGACCAAAGCCATCTACGAAGAGAACCGCGAAACCATTTTGCACGGACTATTCGGGTGGCTCAAGCGATAAATTTGACAAGCAAGGATGTTTGCTTCAATGCGTCTACGGCCCGTAAGTCTGATGACTTACGGGCCGTAGACACATTCGTCAATTGACTCGGGGACTGTCCCCCGGTCATGGCTGCCCGAACCGCAAACGGTACTCAGCGGAATTAAGGAAGCCGTTGACCATTGTGCGATAGTCTTGCGGATTACGATTTAAGAAGTCCAGCCAGGCTAAGTAGCCGCTCCTCTCGGGGTCGCGCCGCAAATATCCGAAGAATTGCATCGTGACGAATCCGGCGTTGAAGTGCACGTCATATACTTCGCGGCTCTCGACGATGTCACGTAAGACCCGGGCGCGAGTCTTGCGCCCGCTTTCGAGATCGCTGATGAGTTGCTCCCGGCTGGTCAACTCGATTTCCGCAGTTTGCAGCAACCGCGTCACGTAGTCGCGGGGTGAAAGTCTGTCATACCTTTCGCGGAAATCCGTGCGCCCGATGAATTCATTGGCGAACGCCGCTTGCGCGGCGGCGACTTCTTCCGGCGTCGCGCTTGTCACCTGTTCGAGGTCGCGCAGGAATTCCGCATACCTCGGCAGGCGCGCAAGGGCGGTCGTATAGAAGCGGATCACGAAGTAGCCTTTGAACTGCTGGAACTCGAGCGAACGGAAAAACGCCGAGGAGACCTGAACGCGGTCACACGAGGCGTCGCCCTCCCGACACCCGTTCAGCGCCCGCAGCCACGCCGCGAGACCTTCCGGCTCTGGTTCGCGGTTGAGAAAGTCGAGGTAGTGCTGGCGCACGAAGAAGGCGGGATCGTCAATCGAATTGCGAGTTTGAGTCGCCGTGTCGTTGTCCGCAATCGTCAGGACGACGCTGGCGGGAGCGGCTAAGGCGGCGGAGCCGGTCAGATTGTGGAGGGTGAATCCGATTGTCTCCGTACCTTCGGCGAAGGCGTCGTCCGTGATGAAGACGCGGAAGGCTTTGCTCGTCTCGCCGGGGGCGAAGGAGAGCGTGCCGGAGGTGGAAGCGGACAGATCGCATTTCACCAAAGCGTTGCCGGTGACGGCGTCGCAGCGAGTTGACGCCACGCTGCCGGCGGTGTACTCGACGGTCGCTGCCGTGCTCGTATCGCCGGAGCGCGTCACCGTGAGCGAAGCAGGGCCGGAGCCTTCGGCGGCGTTGTAAGTCGCTTGACTGAAGCGCATCTCGTTGGGCGCGGCATCAGTGATTTTGGCGATGAACCCGAAGAGGTGAAACAACGGCATCGCGTGAAAAGCATTGACCGTCGGGAAGTCAAACGAGTTCGACGGCCCGGCGATGTACACCTTGCCCGCCCCGTCTAGAGCGATGCTGGTTCCGGCTTCACCGCGGGTGCCGCCCAGATACGTCGAGAAGAGGATGGAGCCGGTCGGGTTGAACTTCGTGAGAAAAGCGTCGCCCCCAAGCATGGTGGACTGAAACGGGTTCAGCAGCGGGAAATCGGTCGAGGGAGTGCCTCCCGTAACATAAGCGTTCCCGTCCCGGTCGGCAGCGATGGCGACGCCCTCATCACCGCCGCAGATCACAATCCCTCCGTTTGGATCGGGCCGGCATGGGCCGTCATTGCCGCCGAGGTAGGTGGAATAGACTAACGCGCTACCGGTCGCATTCAACTTGGCGACAAAAGCATCAATGATTCCTCTGCGCGAAGGTTGTAGCGGGTTCTGCGTCGGGAAATCGGTTGAATTCGTCAATCCGGTGATGTAGGCGTTACCCATAGGATCAACGGCGATGTCTAGCGCAATGTCGGAGTCTTCGCCGCCAAGATAAGTCGAGTAGAGCAGAGCGGAGCCGGTCGGACTTAGCTTCGCCACAACAGCATCAGACTCGAACTCAGCAGGGTCGCCTCTTCTGGCCGGCTGCAAGGCGTTGACGGTCGGGAAATCGGTTGAATAGCTATAGCCTGTGATGTAGGCGCTGCCCGCGCCGTCGATTGCGATGCCGGGAGCGCCAGCCTCCAAATCTGCGCCGCCGAGATACGTGGAATAGTCCAACGCTGAACCAGCGGCATTTAATTTCGCCACAAAGAAATCGCCGTGCCCTCTCATCACGGGCTGCACGGCATTGCGGGTGGGGAAATTGATAGAAAAAGTGCTGCCGGTCACATAAGCGTTGCCCATGACATCCACCGTGATATCATCGCCGCCATCACCCTCGCTTCCACCCAGAAAGGAGGAATAGACGAGCAGTCCTGCCGGGTTTAATTTCGCCACGAAGCCATCAGACGGGCCGCCGCCGGGTTGCGGCTGAAGCGCATTCCTGATGGGGAAATCATTCGGAATCGTTCCGCTATTAACGCCTGTCAGATATGCGCTGCCTTCAGTATCTATGGCAATGGCGTTGCTCCGATCCCAGCCACCGCCTCCGAGATAGGTCGAATAAACGAGTTGTGTGCCTGCCGGATTGAACTTCGTTACAAAGGCGTCGATAAGGCCGCCGATACTGCCTTGCTGTGCACTAGCAATCGGCAAGTTGATCTCTTCGGTGCCCCCTGTCACGTAGATGCTGCCCGCATTATCAACCGCAATGTCGCTCATGTCGATGAAGTATGTGGCGTAAGCGATAACGGGATCAATGACGAGCGGCTGTGTCGTGTCGTATTCGCCGATTTGAAAACTGACCTCATAGTTTTTCTTAAGCAGGTAACGTCCGGCAACTTCCCGACGCGCCCCCCCGACGCTCTGGTAAATCACTGGCCGGTGTTGCCGCACCTCGCCAACGGCGGTGTGGAGGATGAGATCGCCCTGCGTGTCTAACTCGATCCGCTTCGCGCCGTGAAACTGAAGCCGGATGGTGCGCGGATCAGCGCCGGGAGCAACAATGAAATCATATTCCAGTTGCTGCCTGTTGCCGTAGTAAAGCAAATTGATGCCGGGATAGACGCCCTCATACATGATGCGCTCGTAGGTTGAGACGCCCGCGCGCCACTTCGCCGGATCACGCCCGGTGAAATAGTTGACCTTGCCGGGCAACTCATCCTCCCCGCGCACGCGCGGCGCGGCGTTCGCGCCCAATAGACTCATGCGCAGTACAGCCGATTGTTCATTGCCGATTGTTGATTGCGGCTTCTCGAAGCTGCATCTGAGAGCGGACTTATTATCGCTCATCAGCCTGCCCCTCGTATCCCGAAGTTTGCTCTCATTCCGCAATCCGACATCCGCCTTCCGCAAGGCGAAGACCGCTTCGGTGGCCGTGAGAAACAGCGTCTGCCCGCCGCCGCGCGACAGGAATTTCACCTGCGGATCGGCCTGCCCGTGATTCGCTTCAAAACTTAAAGGCACCTGGCCTATTGTCTGACTCACGCGCGCCCGGCTCGTCGCATCAGCGGCGCGAGAGACACCGGCAGTCACACCAGAATTTGCAGCTGTGCCCAATGGCAAAGAACCGGCAACCGACCGCCTCTGCGCCATTTGGCCGTTGACGACAAACGGTGAGATAAACTGAATGATCATTGCAAGGATGGTTGCTACCGAAAAAATATCGCGCCGGTTGCGCTGACTTAAAAACAACATCGCTTTTACCTCTATTTCGCCCTGTGACAGATTTCATCCGGACAACGAAGACCCAACCCCGCCGCCCGCGTTTGGGTTCGCCGCCAAGAGACGAAAGCCGTAACCCCGCTCCTTCCTCTCTTGGTGGCAATTTGTTTTCCAATTCGCGGTATCGGCTTTATGGTTGACCGAATCTGAGCCGGTATTCGACCGAGTTGAGGAAGCCGCCGACCATCGTGCGGTAGTCCTGCGGGTTGCTGTTCAAGTAATTCAGCCAGCCCTGATAGCCGCCTTCGTCCGCGTCGCGCCGCAGGTAGCCGAAGTATTCCAGCGCGACGAACGCCCCGTTGTACTCTCTGGCATACTCCTGATCGCTCTCCACGATTAAGCGCAGCGTTGCGGCGCGCGTTCTGGTTCCGTCATCGAGTTGGCTCACCAGTTGGTCGCGCGTGTAGGCCACGCCCGCCGTGGTGATACTGTTGCCGACGCCGGACGTTTGCAGCAGCGTGTCCACGTAGGCGGCGTTCGATAAGCCGTCGTAGCGGCTGCCGAACTCGGGGCGCAGCACCCACTCGTCGGTGAAGGCCGTCCTTCTGGCGTTCACTTCTTCCGCCGTCGCGCCGGTGACGCGTTGGCTGTCGCGGGTCAGTTCCAGATAGCTCGGCCTTCGCCCCAGCGACGCGGTGTAGAAGCGATAGACGAAGTAGCCTTTCAGTTGAAATTCATCGGAGCGGAAGAAGCTGGACGAGACGGTGATGCGGTCGCATGACGGATCGTTCTGCACGTTCGGGCAACGATCCAGCACGCCCGTCCACGCATCCCAGCCCGCCTGCTCCGGCTCGCGGTTGAGGAAATCGATATACTGCATCCGCACGAAAAAGCGGTTGCCGTCAATCGGATTGACGGATGTGGGCGCGCTGTCGTTGTCCGTCACTGTGAGCGTGGCTGTGCTCTGCGTGCCCAGATCGCCGTTGGTTGGCATGCTGAGGCCGATCCGTCCCGTCTCGGTGCCTTCGACAAAGGCATCATCCGTCAGGTAGATGGTGATGGTCTTGCTGGTCTCGCCGGCGGCGAAGCGCAAAACGCCCAGCGTGGTCGTGTAGTCGCAGCGGTCGGAGGCCATGCCACTATTACTGTCACAACGCACCCCGACGGTGTTGTCGCTGGTGGCATACTCGACCGTCGCCGGGAGGTTATTGCCGCCCGTGCGGGTGACGGTCACGGTGAGGCTGCCGTCGCCTTCGTTGGCGGTGTAGTTGGCGGCGCTGAACTGAAACGTGTCGCGGGCGGCGACGAAGAAGTTGGTGTAGAGCAGGCGGTTCGGCGACCCCGGCCCGACTTCGCTTAAGACTCCGATGGTGGAATTGTCCCTGATCGCTTGGCTGACTGTAAGTGGTGGTGCGAAGGGATTGGCTTCCAGGTACATCGCCGCGACGCCGGCCACCATCGGGGCGGACATCGACGTGCCTCCGAATCCCCCATAATTCGAGTTGCTCCCGGAGTAGAATCCGGTCTCCGCGCCATAGCCATCCTGTCCCGGCGCGAACAAATCCAGCACCGAACCGTAATTGGAAGCCAGCCCACAACAATAAGACGCCCTGAATTCTGTTGTACCCGTGGCCCCGACGAGCTTATTTGAGAGGTCAGATGCGCCGACGGTTATGGCCTCCGCGACTCGTTGCGGAGTGTAATCCCCGGCATCTCTATTATCGTTACCCGCGGCGATAGTGTAAGTTACGCCTGCACGGATAGATTGCCTGACTGCTTCATCAACGGAAGTGAGCCGTCTTTGCGGGTCGTAGAAACCGGTATTAATGGTAGCTACGGCTGGTCTAATGCGAATACGGGTCACTTCGTTGATCCCTTTGTTTAGATTGACTGAATCGGCCATGCCATCACAACCGATCACTCGCATACCATAAAGATAGGACTTACGCAAGCTAACCTGTTTTCAAAGATTTACAGAATCAAAGGATCAGGTAAGCCCTTTGTTTTCAACAGCGCAATTGTGAGCTTGCGTAAGTCCTAAAGATTGACATCTCTGGCGACACCCGACGCATTTCCGCCGACGGTGCTGGCTACTTTCGTGCCGTGTCCGTGGCAATCTAACCCGTAATTGGGATGACCTAGGGGAAGGAAAGCGTCATAGGCTACGCGCGCACGCCCGCCAAAATCTTGGTGACTCGGCCAGATGCCGGTGTCGAGAACGTAAACATTGACTCCGCGCCCCGTGCGATTTGGGCAGTAAAGGCCGTCGCGCGGTAGGTTGCGTTGATCAATACGGTCAACGCTCCAGAGAACGGTGCTTTTGCGCGTTGAGGCAGCCTCCCGATGGGAAAATAGTCTCGTCCGGGTCTTCGGCGGGTTCTACTTCGGTGTCGAATTCTGCTCCGACACTGAAGACGTTATTCTCTTCCACGAAGGCCACGTTCGGATTGTGGCTGAGCGCGATGGCCGCCGCCTCCGGCATCTCGACCGCGAAGCCTTTGGGCGCGTACTCGTAAATTGAAAGAATGCGGCCTCCGTGATACCGCGCATGCTCTCTGGCTAAGCGGTCAACATCTCGCGTGCGAATGTTATCTTTGAAAACCACGATGTACTAGTTGGGAACACGATTCCTAGCTCTGTGAAATTTTCCCTCCCCGCTCTGACCTTTAACGACAGGCACAGGTGAGGAAGAGAGCACGCACAACGTAGCCGCAGCAATAATTACAGCGAAGAACTTCTTCATGGGATGCCTCCTTAGAGATGGGTTTAAGGTTTTCCTCATTGCCTTGCGTGAGGAGTTATCGGACGTTAGCCGGTCAAGGTAAAACACTCTGTAAAACACTCTGTAAGACACTCTTGAGTGCGGAAATAGACTCAAGCCACTTGTTTCCGTCAAACGAGTTTATGCCTTAATCATTTACTGTTCAGTATGCTTCACAGAACCCAGACAACTACCGAAGAAGCGGTAAGACTTAAACACCCTCAATTATTAGAATGAGCTACGCTGAAAGATGAGGTTATCGAAAGTTTTGTCTACGGTTGAGTGAATAGTCAGAGAGACAAATCACAGGGTACGCTCAACCGCTTCCCACTGTCAAGCGCCTTTTGAAGAAAATATGAGCCGAGCGCCGCTCATACTTTTGCCGCCCTACGAACATGCGGCGGCGGCTTCAAACCCTGCCCGCAATACGATGGCGATCAATACATCGGCCCGCAGGCCATCGCGCAGGTGCGCTACCAGAACATGCACCCGTTGGGCAAGATCACGCGCGACGCCCGACTCGAAGGCATCATGGGCGACGACGGCATCACTAATTGCGGCAACGCGCAAAACTGCGTCAAAGTCTGCCCGATGTCGATCCCGTTGACCAAAGCCATCTACGAAGAGAACCGCGAGACGATCTTGCACGGGCTGTTCGGCTGGCTGAAGCGGTAAGATTCGGAGATAACGACAAAAGGCGCGAGGATAGCATTCGCCCTCGCGCCTTTTACTTTACTCCGGCCACTTTGTTAATCTCTCGCCATCGTCAAAGCTACAGGTCAGCCCAGACCAGGAGGCGCGAATTATGCCAGTGCTTGAACCGACGCCGTCGTCACAAATCAGTTTCTCACCCCTGCTGCGCCGGTACACACTCGAAGAGTTCTGGGCGCTGCCTGAGCCGGCAGGGCGCGCCCATTACGACCTCATCGGAGGATACTTGTTCATGGTTCCACCGCCTAATCCGCCGCACGGAGATTTAGATGCCCGTCTTAACAAATCGCTTATGCAGTTCCTACTCAGACGTGATATAGCCGGTGAAGTGTATCACCCGCGCGAGGCGATCTGGATTGACGACACTTACGTCGAGCCGGACATGATGTATGTCTCCGAAGAATTGCATGCGCGGTTGGGCAAAAGGCGCACGTCCGCCGACATCGTTTTCGAGTATTTGTCATCAAGCACTGCCAACTATGACCGGACAACGAAGGCCGATACTTACCTCGCCCTCGGCGTGCGCGAGTTGTGGCTAGTCGATCCTGAAACCGTCAGCATTGAGGTGCGCGCCGCGACCTTAACGGACAAATGGCCGGCATGGGAGATACGTCGTTACATTACGGGCGAGCAGGCAGAGTCGCGAATCTTATCAGGCTGGCGCGTCTCCGTGGATGAACTGTTTGCCGGGTTGATTTAAACGACGCCAAGAAGTTTTCGACCGTCGCACGCATGGAGGGCATCACCAATTGCGGCAACGCGCAAAACTGCGTCAAAGTCTGCCCGATGTCGATCCCGTTGACCAAAGCCATCTACGAAGAGAACCGCGAGACGATTTTGCACGGGCTGTTCGGCTGGCTGAAGAGATAGCCGGGACGATTTCTGTTTTATGTGTGTCGGCAAGATAGTTAACGTGAGCCAAGATGAGAACCCGCTTCATCCTGGCTCACGTTGTTCTTATGGGTATATTCAATTTCCCATACAACCAAATTCATTTTTTTGGACATTCAGAAACAAGCAACTTTCCCACCACCCACACTCTTAACAATCAATGCATCGCTAAACTTGTAATTTTGCATAAACCTCTCAATTGAAGACTCGCTTGAGTTGAGTGGCATTGCTATTGCAAGAATCCGTAGTTGTTTTCGAAGACAAAGTTATTTCCTTACGTCGAACTCTTATGAAAATAGAGCGAGCCTTAATCAATTGACTTGAGTGGTTCTATTTTTAAGCGTGGTGATGAAGCCACGCTTCATCTGGGTTCACGTTGGTTATTTAGGACGCCAGCGGTTCAGGCGCGCGAGTTTGTCTGGCGTGAGCAGACCCCCCACTGGCTCGGAATCAGCCAACCCCCGGATGTAGGCCAGAAGAGGCTTACCTCATTAATCGCAACAGTCTCTTCTCCCTGTCGATTCGTACGGCGTGTGCGCCGTCTCTGCTCCCGGCTATCGGGGGGGGGGGGGGGGAGGCAGCGAACGGAGGGTGGGTGACAGCTCTCATCTTTTTCCGGAAGGGTTGTTTCTAACAGCATTCCCCCAG
>JBPCIP010000088.1:0-21766 GCA_051006195.1 Pyrinomonadaceae bacterium | reverse complement strand
GTGAACTGAGCCTGGTGCGCGCGGTGACGGAACTGCTCAAGGATGATAAAAGTCTCTGGGAGTTGCTCGATCATCAAGCTAAACTCAACTTAGATGCGTGTTTATAAAATGTGTCCCGACTTCAGGGAGAAGACATACCATTTTAACCCGCCACCGACGACATCACCCTCGTCATCGTCAAACGTCAGGCCGAAGGCGCGATGGTGGCAACGAGCCGGGGATGAGGGGAGAGGTGATTATGAGCGATGAGACCACACAAAACATGTCAAATGCTGACAGTCGATCTTTCGAGGAGCGGGTCTTCGCGCGTTTCGACGACCTTGATGCGCGGCTGCAAAAATTGGAAGCGCGTGCTTATGACACGAAGCCGATTTGGGAACAGGCGCTCAAAGAGATCATAGAGACGAGGCGCGAACTGTCGAAACGCCTCGACCGCATCGAAGCTATCGTGCATGAGACGCGCGCGGATTTGCGGGACGCGGAAGATCGGATTGAGAAACTCGAATCCAAACCCGCATTGTAATTCTTTCAGCGCAACGGACTCCAAGCATTGGGCCGCGCTCAAAGCCGTCTGAGTCTTTCCTTCCTCCCGCCTCAACCGCGACTGCGTTCCAGCAAAATCATCGTCAGTAGGGCGAGCAGGGCGCGCGTCTCTTCAGTTTGATCCATTTGCGCCCGCTGCTCGACGCGGAACTTGCCCTCGAAGAAGGCGGGTTGTTTCTCCATGCGCAGGAGCATCGTGCCGTCGGCGCGCGCGAGCAGGTAGGCCGGGTGGAAGAGGTAGCCCGTGAGCGCGCCGAGTACCGGAATTTCGCCGAGCAGACTGTCGAACACTTTCGTCCACGCATTCTCTTCGGTGATCGTCGTGATGCCGCCGGCGTCGTCGTCGATCTCGTAATGCGACTTCCAGAGCGAGCGCATGCCGTGCCGTTTGATCGAGCCGAGCGAGCGCCCGGCGTTGTCGGTGAAGCGGTAACGACCGGAGAAGTCGAGGATGCGGTCGGCGTTGATGTGGTAGAGCGGGCGAACTTGCGCCTCATCGCCGAAGACGGTGATCGCCTCCTTCAATTTGAACGCCTTCCGCTTGACGTAGAAGACGAGGTTCCCTCGCGCGTCCCTGACGGAGAGTTGCTGCGCGAGGGCGAGCAGTTTGAAATTGATGTCGAGCGGGTAGTTCATTCGGGTCTCCCAAAGTTTTGCCACCGGCGATGAAAGGCCGCCGGGTGGTTTACCTCAAACCTAAACTCGCGGCGATGCGTTCCGTCGTCTTTTCGCCGATGCCGTCAACCATCTCCAACCCGCCGCCCGCGACGAATTGCTTGAGGTCATCAAGCGAAGAAATTTTGAACCGTTGGTGCAGCATCGCGGCGGTCTTGAGGCCAATGCCGCTCACGTCCAAGAGATCAAGAACTGTTTCGGGCGTCTCAGTCGTCAGTTTCTCGTAAGCCTCGAACGTGCTGCGCTCGACGAGTTCCACGATCTTGCCGCTGATGGCCTTGCCCACGCCGGGGATGGCCTGCAAACCTTTGATGCCTTCCTTACGCGCGATCTGTTCAAGCGGCACGGGCCACGTCTCGATCATTTCGGCGGCTTTGCGATAGGAACGGATGCGGTAGCGCTCGTCGCCGCGTATCTCCATGATGAGCGCGAGTCGCTCGAAGCGTCGCGCGATAGCTTCGTTATTCATAAATTTCGAATTTCAAAATTTCAAGTTGCAGATCGAAGGATTTCTGGTTTTGACCTGAAACTTGAAATTCGTTCGGAGGCATCCCGGTGCGCGTTATGATACTCTAAACGAGTTCCCTCCCATCAACTTTAACCTTTTTCGAGGAGCAATATGAATCTTAGAAAACTCCCGCGCGTGTTGTTGGCTGCGCTTTTAACCTTTTCCTCCCTGTCGAGCGTCGCGCGCGCCGACGAGGGCTTGTGGCCTTTTAATCAGGTCCCCCGCGCCGATATAAAACGCAAGTATGGCTTTGAAGTGACCGATGCCTTTCTCAAAAAATTGCAACTCGCTTCGGTGCGTTTCCCCAATGGTTCCGGGTCGTTCGTTTCGCCCGATGGTCTTATCCTGACCAATTACCACATCATCGAAGACGCTGTCGGAGAATTGAGCACGGCGGAAAAAGACTACGCCAAGAACGGCTTCGTCGCCCGCGCTCACGCCGACGAACTCAAGATTCCCGGCTATGAATTGAACGTCCTCCAGAGCATCGAGGATGTAACGGATCGTGTCAACGGCGCGGCCAAATCGGAGATGTCCGCCGGGGATGCGTTCGCCGCGCGCCGCGCCGCCACCGCCGCCATCGAGAAAGAATCGACGGAGAAGACTGGCCTGCGCAGCGATGTGGTCACGCTGTATCAGGGCGGCAAGTACAACCTTTATCGCTATAAAAAATACACGGACGTGCGCCTGGTCTTCGCGCCCGAATTTCAAGCCGCCTTTTTCGGCGGCGACCCCGACAACTTCGAGTACCCGCGCTTCAACGTCGATATGGGACTCGTCCGCGCGTATGAAAACGACAGGCCCGCGCGCGTCGAGAATTATCTCAAGTTCTCAAAGACGGGGACGAAGGAAGGCGATCTCGTGTTCGTTACCGGCCATCCGGGATCGACCCAACGCCTGAACACCGTGGCGCACATCGAAGCCCTGCGCGAGACGAGCATCCCGCTCATCATCCGCATGCAGGAACGCCGCGAGGCACTGTTGAAAAAGTACATGACGCTCGGCGAGGAGCAGACGCGCCGCGCGCAGAACGAACTCAACAGCACACAGAACAGTCTCAAAGTTTATCGCGGCCAAATCGGCGGCCTGCAAGATTCGTCGCTCATCGCTTACAAACGGAAGTCCGAAGACGCCTTGCGGAAAGCGGTCGCGGCGAATCCGCAGCGGCAGAAAGAATACGGCGACGCGTGGGATGCGATTGCTAAAGGCCGCCGCGACCTCGCCGCTTACGAGCGCGACCGCCGCTTCCTCGACCTTGCCGCCGGGTTCAACACCGTCCTCTTCAATCACGCGCGCACGCTGGTTCGCCTCGCCGAAGAAAGCGAGAAGCCGAACGCCGAACGATTGACCGAGTACACCGACGCCCGCCGCGCCTCGCTCGAAAATGTGCTGTTTGCGCAGACGCAGATGTACGACGATTACGAGCGGATGAAACTCGCCGACTCGCTCGATTTTCTCCGCGAGACTTACGGCGCGGACCACGAACTCGTCAAGCGCGTGTTGCACGGGAAGACGCCGGAAGCGCGTGCGGCGGAGTTGATCGGCGGCACGAAATTGAAAGACGCCGCTTACCGCAAGCAACTCGCGGCGGGCGGGCGCAAGGCGATTGAAGAATCGAACGACCCGATGATCCAACTCGCGCGCGGCATCGACCGAGAGGCGCGCGATTTGAGCAAGCGTTACAACAACGAAGTGCTCGGCGTCGAACGCACGGCTTACTCTAAGATCGCGCGGGCGTTGTTTGAAACCGAAGGCGACAAAATTTACCCGGACGCCACCTTCACCCTGCGTCTCTCTTACGGCGCGGTGAAAGGCTACTTGGAAGAAGGCAAACCAGTTGTGCCCTATACCACACTTGGCGGCCTCTACGAGCGCGTGACTTTGAAAGGCAACAAGTTTCCGTATGTGCTGCCGCCCCGCTGGGTGGAGAAGAAAGCGGCGGTCGATCCCAAAACGCCCTTCAACTTCACCACGACCAACGACATCATCGGCGGCAATTCCGGTTCGCCCGCCATCAACAAGCAAGGCGAACTGATCGGCCTCGTCTTTGACGGCAACCGCCAGTCGATCATCGGCAACTTCTATTACGATGAGGCGGTCAATCGCACGATCTCCGTTGACTCGCGCGGGATGCTCGAAATTCTGCGCAAGGTTTTCGATGCCAAAGAGATCGCGGACGAATTGACGAAGTAGAGCACCCGAACCTCAACCGGTGCAGCAAAACGCCAGTCAATAGAGAAAGGCGGCGAAGGAATTATTCCTTCGCCGCCTTTTCGATTTGCAGTGACCGTTTACTCTGTGAGGGTGCGTTCAAGGTCAAGGGTGCGAATGGCTGCGTCGAGTTGGGATTGGAGGCGTTGGCGTTCGCCGGCGATGGTCTGGCGTTCTTTGGTGAGTCCTTCGATGCGCGTCTCCTGTTCGCCGGCTTTAGCGACGTAGCGCGCGATGAGTTGCCTGGCTTCGGCGGTCTGGGTGAGGGCTTTGATGTTTTCGCGCAGCCGCGCTTGATCCTGTCCGATCTCGGCGACCTCTGCATCGATGGCGCGCAGGCGCGCGTCGTGCGAACTGATGCGCGTGCGCAGTTCGATGAGGCCGCGCAGGGCGGCGCGCGTGGGTTCTTCAAAGTAGCCGCGCGCGATGAAGAGTTCGAGATCGCCCGCGGTGAAGTTGGAGAGCGCGTAGGTCTCCAACTGTGCGCGACGCTCGGCGACGGTGAGTTCGCGCTTCTCGCCGGGAGCGAGCGCGACGCGGAAACGATAGTAACGCGCGCTCTTGCCTTCGGGCGCGGGCGTGTCTTTCGACAATTCCCAGCCTTGCCGCACAGGATGTTCCACGTAGACGACGCGCGGCTTGTCCGTCTGGTTGAAGAGCGTGTAGGTCTTCTTATCCTGCTGGTGATAATGAGCCTGGAAAACGCCGCCCGTGATACGCACGAAGAAGGTGGGGGCGCGTTCCTGCACGGCGCGGGCGGTGACGAGCGTGCCGAGGTCGAGGGCGAAGGAGATGAGGCGTTGTTCGGCGGGCTTGAGTCGCTCCATGAGGGCTTCGCCCGCGTAGGCGTTGCCGTCGATGATGGTCATCGCGCCGTCTTCGAGCGTGAGCGTGGAAGTGTTTTTCAGCAGCAGTCCGCTCATGGGGCGGTCGCGGCGCGCGGCCTCGTTGTAGATGGAGACGCGCGAGCCTTCCATCCGCGTTTGCAGAATCGGGATGAGAGCGGAGCGGTCGCGCCTGACCGTGACGGGCTGCGCGATCTGGTACTCGAAGAGGTCGCCCACTTCGCTGCCTTCCGCCGCCGTCTCGACGCCGGAATTTTCGCCCGTGATCGCCGCGCTCAAATCTACCAGCGGGGGAGGCGCGGGCATGGGGGTAGGGGCGATCATCAGGTTGTTAACGGAGTTTCTGCTCTGCGTAGGAAGATTGAGAAGTTGCTTCTGGTTTACGGCAAATTCTTGCGCCCTCTCCGCCTCCCTCCCTCTTGCCTCATCTGCCGTCGCTCCCCCGCCACCAGCACCGCCGCCGCCGTATGATGCATCGCCTTCGCCACTATTCGCGCCTTCACCGTCGGTCGGCTCATGCACCTGCGGGTTCAGGCGCAAGTCTGCGGGCATGGGGATGACGGGGCGGTAGCGGTAGAAGGGCTGCTGGATCGGTTGGATGAAAGAGACGGGCGTGCCGGAGATGAGCGAGAGTTGCACGTTCGTCCAATCTTCGTCGCTCACGTTATCGACAATCGCCCAGCCTTGAAAGAAGGGTTTCCCGGCATCGTCCAGCACGACGCGATAAGTCGTCTTCCAGATCGGGGCGGCGACCGTATAGCTGACGAGCATCTCGCGTGCGCCCGCGCCGTCGGAAGTGACAACAATGGTTTTCGCATCGCGGCGACGCGCCGAGGCGGTCGCGCTGGCAAACTCCGCGATGTCGCGCCGTGTGCCCTCGTCGATCAATTTGACGGAGCGCACTTCGGCCAACTCGAAACTCGCCAGTTCGCCGCCTTCAGATGCGATGACGAGCGCGTGCGTGATGAGGGGCGGCTTGTTGGCGTCGATCTGCGAGCGGCGTTCTTCAACCGTGAGAATGGAACCGGCAACAGTACGATTGTTTGTCGTCGTGACGAGGACGCGCGCCCCTTGCAGTTGCGTCAGGACTCCGGCGAGACCGCTGTTTTGCGTCGCGGAGGCGACGGAGAAGGGAATGTCCGCGATGCGCGCGGCGGGCGGCGCGGACGAGTTGTAACTGACCGCGCCGATGCGCCCCTGTCCGAGATCGAGCACGACCATCGACTTCAACACGTCGTCCACCTGCGATTGTTTGAACGAGAGGTTGACTTCGGCGTGCCCCGTCACCATGCCGCGCCGCTCGATATAGGCGACGCCGTTGCTGTAGAGAATGACGCGGCGGATGGGCAAAGTCTGCCCCGTCGTGGCGGCATCGGATGTCGGGCGCGCGGCGGCGACGCTCGCAGCGGGGACAGCGGGGCGGGGACGGCGGGTGGCGGCGGCACGGCGCGGTTGCGCCTGCGCGTTCAGCGAGCAGGCGAGGAAAATGACGAAGAGTAGTTTGAGTTTCATATTGATCTCCAAAATCGAATGCGGCTCTGGCTGCCGTTGCTACAGAGAAGAACGGACGAAGAGGATTTGCTTGCGCGCCGGAGAGACTGACCCGCTCAGGCAAAGTTTTGATATGCGTGTTGATGGATGCGTAAAGATAGGGAAGGGGTTGACTAAGGTGAAGGAGATAAGGCAAGTGATCAAAGATGAACGTAAAGAACGTCAGTTCAACGTAAGAAACGGAATCGGATTCAACCACGAAACAGCACGAAAAGACATTGCTTCTTCATGCTGTTTCGGGTGATGCGCGTGGTTAAGTTTTTTTACCATCATCATTATGACGGCTTACGTCGAATGACGTTAAAAAAGGAATTATTCGCGGTTCACTTTACTGTTCATCTTTTGTCACCTCTTTAGTCAATGGGATTGTCGGACGCGCTGGCGGGGCGTCCCTGAAGGTCGCCGCCGCGCAAAGTTCCCGTCTGGTCGTAATAGAAGGAGCGGCGTCCGAGTTTGGGGTAGCTTTTGGGCGTGGCGGTGGCTTCAAATTTATCGCCGGAGGCGGAGAGTTTGATCTCGTAGCCTTCTATCTCCTTCGACTCGTATTCTTCCTGAAAGTGTCCGGCGGCTTTGAGTTCCTCCATCGCGCCGTAGCGACCCGTGCTCTCTTTGTACTCGTTCTGGGCGGTGTTGATCATCCGCAGCCGCCATTGCGCCATAGATTCGTTGCTGCGCAGGGGTTCGAGTTGCTGGCCGATGATCGTGCTGGCGGTGAAGAGCGAGAGCAGATTCTTCGGCAAGCGGAGCTCATGCATGAGGCCGTTCGGTTCCCGCGTGGCGAGGTGCGTGATCGCGCCGGGATCGGGGTCGAGCCGCCGTAGATAGTTGCGGGTGGCGTCGTCTTCGATGTCGTCGATAGATTTGGTGAGGTCCTCGAACATAGTCTTGAGCATCGCGTTTGAGACGTAGACCTGACCGAGCGCCTGCCGGGGTTGCCAGCCGGAGGCGCGACGGAAGCGTTCGCTGTTGGCGAGCGTTTCGCCGTTGTTGTAAGCGTCGGTTATGAGGCGCATCGTCGCCGCGTCGGGTGCGCCGACGAGAAAGCGGTCGATGAAGGCGAGCGTGCCGTGGCTGAAGGTGAGCAGTTCCACCTCGCCGCGCTTCTCGATGATGCTCTGCTCGTTCGCGCCCGCGAAGCCGAACGCGCCCAGCACGCGCGGCAAAAGTTCCTGCAAACTCTTCTTATCGTTGAGCGAGATGACGATGATCGGTCCTGAAGCGGGCGACGCGGAGGGCGACTCCGTTGGCGATGCGTTTGCAACTCTTCGCGTAGGGGGACGCAGGCCGAGCCACTGGGCGGGAAGGCCGATGGCGATCTCATTGCCGAGCGCGGCGAGCAGTTCCTCTTTGATGCGAAAGTTGTTGGTCTTCTCGAAAGAGTCGAGTTGCTCCGAGAGTGTGCCTTTGGCCGGTTCGCCACTTGCAGGGGCGGCGAGGTCGAGAAGTTTGATCATCGAGGCCAGATAGTCGTACATCTGCGTCAGGTCGAGCGACGCGCCGACGAAGATGTCCGTGTCGGCGGGTAGAACGGTTGGGGCCTCGGAGGCAATGGAGGGGCCGGAGAGCAGAATCGGCAAAAAGGGAATCGGGCGCAATGGTTGCTCATCCGAGGCGTTGACGAAAAGACCGCGCACGACGAGCGCATCTCCATCGAGCGATGCGCCGACGCCGATTGATTCCGGCCAGGAGGTATTGCTCATCAACCCCTCGCCGAAGGCGATCTGTCCCAACGCCTGTGTGAACCCCCGCGATTGCTCGCGACGGCGTTCTTGCTCCAACTCCTTTTCACTCTTCGGCGACGGCGTCGCTTCCGGCAAAGGCGGCGGTGGCGACGGTATTTCTTCTTTCGTCGGCTCGCCCGTCGCCGCGACGTTGGCGTTAGCCGGATTCGCGTTTGAGTTCGTCACGACAGCGACGTTTGCGTTGCCGTCAATGTCACCGACGGCGATCATGTCGGCGTTGGCGCTCGTCGTGTTGGCGTTGCCCGTGGCGTTGTCCGCCGCCGGTGCGCTTTGCTTCTGTGGCTGCGCCCGCGTCAATTCTTCTTGTCGCCGGTATTCCTTTTCCAGAGCTTCACTGCGTTGCTTGGCGCTGTTCTCTATGCGCGCGATGTTGAGATAGACGAAGACCGTGTCGGAGTTGAAACGGCTACGCGCGGCCTGAAAGCCCCGCTCATTGATGAGCAGATTACCGCTCGTCCCGTGCAGGGCTTTGAACGTGAACGGCGCGTTGCTCATCGCGATGATGTTGCCCGCACGTTTAACGAGCACGGGCGACGCGGCAGCAGGCTGCTTCGCGCCCGCTCTTTCGCTCTCTCTCGTCGCTTTGGCCTTCGCGCGGCGGCGGTTGCTGCGTGCAGTGGGCGCAGCGGCGGCGGCGGCGGCGGTGGTCGCAGTCGCGGGCGTCATGGTTAAAGTCGCCTCGCCGGATACAGGCGGCGGGGCGAAGTGTGCGGCGATGAATTGGTTCAATTCGGGCGCGAGTTTCTGCGCGGCTTCGACGGAGGGCATTTCGACGGCGGCGATGGTGTCGGGCAGCCCTGCACGCGCGGGCAGCATGGCGAACATCAGGCGCGCAGTCATGAGCGGCTCGGCGTGCGCGTTGAGGAAGGCGTACAAGTCCAATAACTCTTGCGGCGCGCTGCGGGCCAGACCGAGCGGGGCGAGCAACTCCGCAAACTCCTGAGATTTGATATGCTGCCCGACCATGTGCATCTCGCCGTACACGCCGTAAGCGTCCGCCGAGAGCAGCGTCTCAAACGTCACATCGGAACTCTTCTCCGCCGCTATTGCCTGCGCCCGCGCGGGGGAGGTGGCGGGCGGCGGCGCGGGTTTGGCGGGACGCTGCGCCCGAACGGGCAGCCACAACATGGAGACGATGAGCAGCAGCGTCGCACCGTCGCGCACGCGAATGGGAAACTTCATGTCTGTGCTTCCTTACTGTGAAAATTGGTTCTCGGATTTCGTGACGATGGGAGACCGCTTTGACGCCTTAGATTATGACAGGGACAAGAGTAAAGATAAACGCGGAGGGAAAAAGCATTCAACCGTTTTCTTTCAATCCGCATTCTCTAATCCGCAATTCTTCTCACGCTTTTTCCAGCCCGGCATATTTCTCGATCAACTTCTTCTGGCCGAAGCCGGGGAAGCTGACGGTGAGTTTGGCCGAATCGCCCGTGCCTTCGCGGCGCAGGATGAGGCCGCGCCCGTATTTCGGATGACGGACGTGCGCGCCGGGCGCGAAGTCGCCGCCGCCGCCGCTTGCCGCAGATGAAGTTGCCGGAGACGCGGCGGAGGCGTTGCCGCTCGCATCGACGCGGCGTTTGATCGCGGGGCGAGACGGGGGCGCGGGCGGCGTGCTGCGCGGGTTCACCTGTTGCCCGCGCTGGCGGAAAAACTCGGCGATGGAATCGACGCTGTCGTAGGTTTTGCCCGCATAAGGCTTCTCCGCCGGCGGGCGCGTCTCGCCGCGCAGGGCGCGGGCGGCCTGCACGTTCTCCAATCGCTCGGAACTGCGCGCGAAGGAGAGCCACGAAGGGCCGCGCGATAAATCCTCCATCAAGTCGAACGGCATCTCGTTTAAGAACTGCGACGGTTCCGATGCCGACTCTTCGCCGTAGACTCGTCGCTTCATCGCGTGCGACACATAGAGAAACTTTTCGGCGCGCGTGATGGCGACGTAGCAAAGCCGCCGCTCTTCTTCGAGTTCCGCGCGGTCGGTCGCCGAACGCGAGTGGGGAAAGAGTCCGTCTTCGAGGCCGACCATGAAGACGAGCGGAAACTCCAGTCCCTTCGCCGCATGGACGGTCATCAACGTGACGGGCGCATCGCTTTTGTATTGATCCGTGTCGGAGACGAGCGCAGCGGCGTCGATGAAATCGCGCAGGCCGCCGTCCTCTTCCTTGTCGTAATCGACGGCGGCGTTGACGAGTTCCTGCAAGTTCTCCAGACGCCCCTCGGCCTCTTCCGAGTTCTCCGCCTTCAATGCGTCCGCGTAACCCGAATCGAGAATGGCCGCTTTAACCACTTCCGACGCCGGTTCCCTCTGCGCGACGGTGATGAGGTTCGTGACAATCCGTTGAAAGTTTTTGAGCGACGACGCGGCGCGGGCGGCGAAGCCCGTCGTCTCAGCTTGCGGGTCGGTGACGATGGCGAGGGTCTCCCAGAGCGAGACGCCGTAATCGCGGGCGCGGCGGTCGAGTTCGTCGAGCGTCTGCTTGCCCAGTCCCCGTGGCGGCGTGTTGATGACGCGCATGAAAGCGATGGAGTCGTGCGGGTTCAAGGCGAGTTTAAGATACGAGACGATGTCGCGCACCTCAGCGCGCTCGTAGAAGGAGAAGCCGCCGACGATGTTGTAAGCGATTCCGGCGCGGCGCATCGCTTCTTCAAAGACGCGCGACTGCGCGTTCGTGCGGTAGAGCGCCGCCGCGCGCATGGCGGGGTCGGCGCGTCGATGTTCTTCAATTTTGGCGGCGACGAAACGCGCCTCCGCTTCTGCGTCGAACGCCTGATAGTAGCGAATGCGTTCGCCCGCCGGGTTTGCGGTCCACAGCTTTTTATCTTTGCGCTCGGTGTTGTGTTTGATGACGGCGTCGGCGGCGTTGAGAATGTTTTCCGTCGAGCGATAGTTCTGTTCGAGCTTGATGGTCTTGGTGTCCGGGTAGTGTTGCTCGAAATTCAGGATGTTGGTGATGTCCGCGCCGCGCCATTTATAAATTGATTGTGCATCATCGCCGACGACGCAAACGTTCTGTTGGCGCTCGGTGAGAAAGCGGATGAGAGCGAATTGGAGGCTGTTGGTGTCCTGGTATTCATCGACGAGGAGGTAACGGTATTTGTCGTTGTATTGCTCGCGCACTCCCTGATTCTTGCGCAGCAGGCGGACGGCCTTGATCATCAGGTCGTCGAAATCGAGCGCGTTGTTGTTGACGAGGCGTTCTTCGTAGAGTTTGAAGACGCGGGCGATGGCGGCGCGTTTCTCGTCGCCGTATTCGACGCGCGCGGCGTAGTCTCCAGCGTCCGTGCCGCTGTTCTTGGCGTGGCTGATGGCGGACTGCACTTGCCGCGCGCCCATGCGATCCGAGTCCAATCCCAAATCCTTGATGCAGGCTTTGACGATGCGGGTGGAATCATCCTGATCGTAGATGGTGAAAGAGCGGTTGTGTCCTTCTTCGAGTTTCTCGATGTCGCGGCGAAGGATGCGCACGCACAAGCTATGGAAAGTGGAGATGAGCGGCGCGCTCTGCAAACGCTGGTCGCCGAGCAGTCGTTCGACGCGCTCGCGCATCTCGCCCGCCGCCTTGTTCGTGAAGGTGACGGCGAGAATGTGGTAAGGCGCGACGCCCAGTTCGGCGATGAGATACGCGATCCGATGCACGATGACGCGCGTCTTTCCGCTGCCTGCGCCTGCAAGCAGCAGGAGCGGTCCTTCGGTCATCATGACGGCTTCGCGTTGTGGTTGATTGAGTCCTGAAAGAAAGTCCATAAAAATGTCAATTGTCAGTTGTCCGTAGTCAGTTGTTTGATTGAATCTTTGGCAACTTGTGTCGTGAGCCACAGGCAACGGGCAACTGACCACGGACCACGGACTTTTTCACTTGATTAGTTTTTGTACCGACTTGAATTGTTCGTGGGCGGCGTCGCGCATGAGTTCAAAGAGCGCCATTTCGATAGAAGCTGGGAGCGCGCCCGCTTGTCTCATCTTGGCGAGGCCGATCTCTTTATTGTGTGCGGCGCGGGCGGAGATGCACTCGATTAAGAGATGCACCTGATAGCCCTGTGCCAGTAGATCGTGTGTCGTCTGGTTGACGCAGACGTGCGCTTCGATGCCGCAGACGAGAATTTGGCGGGCGCGCACTCGTTCGAGTTCGGCGACGAATTGGTGCGCGCCGCAGGAACTGAAAGCGGTCTTCTCGATGGGCGCGAGCGATTCGGGCAGCACGGAGCGAATCTCCCCGGCAGTTTGCCCCAACCCCTTCGGATATTGTTCGGTGACGACGACGGGGACGCCGAGCAGTTGCGCGGCGTGCGCCATGAGCGCGACGCGCGCCGACGTTTCGGCGAAGTCGGAGATGGAGGAGCGAAACGCCTCCTGCATGTCGATGATGACGAGCGCGGTCTGCGTCGGATCGAGCGTGTTTTCGTGGCGCATGTAGATAACCTTTCCGTGAGACATTTAAGCACAGGGAAAACCCAAAGGGAAAAGGGGACGCGCGAAAGGGGCGAAAGTCGCGTAGCGGCGGAAGTCGATTGCTCTTTATCGCCGCTTCGCGGCTTACTTTGCGGGGTAAGGCAGCAGGAAGTCGTTGATATGTTGACAGGGGACGAGATCAATGGCGACGTTTGCGCTTTCGGCGGCGCGGCGGAGTTGGGCGCGCGTGCCGGTGTCCCACGCGCGCGGGCGCGGCGGATCGCCCGTCGTATCTGTGCCGGGCGCGCCAGGGCGTGCGATGAGCCAGTAGCGACCGGGGGCGAGATTGGCGAAAGTGAAAGTCCCATCCGCGCCGACGGGCATCTCCGCGTAGCGCAGCACATCGGCGGAGTGTTCGAGTTCTGCCGGGACGAGATGAGCGCGTAAGAGTTGAGCGTTGAGCGGCGCGTTTCCACCTGCGGTTTCGGTGGGCGGGGCGATGCGCCCGCGCAGACCGGATGCGCCCGGTGCGAGGTGGATGGTCAGCCCGGTGAGGCGCTCGCCCGCTTGGAGCATGAGGCCGTTTTGCGCCCGGACATTAGCCGCCGGCGCGGGTGTGGCTCGGACGGGCGGCTTGATCGCCGGTTTTTTGCCGGGTGCGGCAGCCATAGTCGATGTGGTCTTTGCCGGAGCAGGCGCGAAGGTCATGGCGCGGACGTAGAAGTCTTCGGCGGGCAGGCGCACGAGCAATTGATAGCGACCCGCCTGAAGATGGCGCACCCGGAAATCGCCTTTGTCGTCGGGCGCGCTATCGTGCGCGCCGGTGAAGAACGGGAGCGCTTGCTCGGCGGCGGCGCTTGGCTCGACGCGGCGGGCGAAGACGATCAACTCCGTACTGCGCGGCGCCCGCGCGGATTGACAGTCGACCTTGCCCTCCGGCGACTTCGCCAATTCAAACTTCACCTGGCCGGAGATGGAAGCGAGCGGGGTCAGCGTCAGACTGACGCGGCTGACATCCGCGCCGCGCACGTTGATGCGGTGGAGAGGCGCGGCGGCTGAAGTGTCATCGCTCGTAGAGGTCGTGCGCGCCGTGATGTCGTACTCGCCGTTGGCGATGCCGCTGAAGGAGAAGCTGTGATTGCCCGTGCCGGGCTGAACGTAGGCGAACACTTCGGGCGCACTGGCGGAGACATGTTTGAGCGAGATCGTGACTGCGCCGGAGACGAACACGTCGGAGGGCAAAGCGCCGGAGATAATCCCGCTGACGCTGTGTCCCGGTTCGCCGCGATAGCGGATGTCAATGTCGGTAGTCTCCTGCCCGGCCTGCACCGGTATTTCGGAGGCGGCGTCGCGGGTGGTCGAAGGATAATAGGTCGGGGCATCCGTGTCGTAGGGCGTGAGTGGACCGAAAGAGCTGTTGCCTGCGGCGCGGACGAGATACGTGCCGGGGCGCAGGCCGTAGCTGCGATAGACGCCGCGATCATCGGTCTGGCGCGGTCGCCCGCTCCCCGTTTCGCGCGCCACCCGCCCGTCCGCGTGGCGCACGCGCACGGCCACGACAGGCACGCCGACAACGGGGTCGCCGTTCGCATTCGTCACCGTGCCCGTGATGACGCCGCCCTTGATCATTCTAAGCGTCACAAAGTCGCCGGCGCGGTAGTAGGTGCGCGTTGCCGGGTCGCCCGTCGGTTCAAGTTCGGGCGTGTAGCCGGGCGCGAAGGTGTTGAGGAGGTAAGAGCCGAAAGCCAGATTGCTCAAGGCGAACTTGCCGTCGCCGTCGCTCGTCGCGTTCACGGCGGAATTGGGCGCACCGCCCGTTTTGAAGGTCGAAACTCTGACGTTCGGCAGAGGTAGACCGTCCTCGCCGACGACGCGGCCTGTGATCGCTCCGGTCTTTTGCCTCTCGCCGGTCGCGCCCTCCGTTCGCGTCTGCGCCGGCGAGTTGGCCGCAAGAAGCGCGAAAGCGAGCGGCGTTAACAGAGCCAGACAAAACTTCAGACGGCGGCGGCGAACGATGAAGCGTCTGCGCAATGTGAGGCGTGGGGCGATGTTCATGGCGTTGTCTCTTCGGGCGGCTTCGCGCTCAAATCGTAAACGACGGTCACACTCGTTTCGCCTTTCTCCGGCACGTTGACGATCTGTTTAATGGCGGGGAGGCTGGTGGCTTGAGGCGTGCCGGGCAGGGGACGAATCCAGCCGTTCGTCGTGAGTTCATATTCGCCTGCGGCGAGTCCGTCGAGGATGAATCGACCGCGCCCGTCAACTTCGGCTCGGTTGTCGCCCCACGGCGACCGAGCGACGCCCCGGCGTCGGATGGAGATATGCAGTTGCACGTCGGCGGGGAGTTGCGCGGTCGCGCCGTCGCGTTGCACTTCGATCTGGCCGCGCACGACGCTCGTGCCGTAAGCCACGACCGCCCGCACGCCCGCCACTTCTTTGCCCGCCTCGATCTCGATGCCGCCGTTTTGCTCGCCGCCGTGTTCGACGCGCAGCAGCGCAAACCCCTTCGGGGCGGAATAAGGTTCGAGTTGGAGTTGCGCTTTGCCGGGAGACAAGCCCGTGATCCGGAAGCTGCCGTCTGGCTGGAGGCGTGCGCGCGTAGAATTCCACGCGCGCAGTTCGGCGGAATTCGGTTCTGCGGGTCTGACGTTGATGTGCAGGGTCAACCGGGCGAGATTGGCGAGCACGGTGCGATCTGCGGTCGTCGTGCCTTCGAGGACGACAACGCCGCTCAAAGTTGCCCCGCGCTGTAATTTCACGACGAGGTTTTCGACATTGCCGTCGGTGATCTCAAAGGGCGCGGGCGCGCTGTAGTAGTTGGCCGCGCCTTCACCTTCCGCGCGGGTGGTCGCGGCGTAGCGACCCGGCAGCAAGTTCTTGAAACGAAACTCCCCATCGGCGTCCGTCTTCGAGTTGCCCCAACCCTGACCGATCAGTTGCCTGTTGTCCGGGCCGATCACACCGATCCCGTACATAACGCCGGGCACGGGCTTGCCCGTCTGCGCGTCGATCATGCGACCTGCCGCTTCGTAAGTTTTAACGGGCGCGGCGAGCATAATGTCGATGCCCGTCGCCTCGCTGCCCGGCGAGACCTCGACGATTTTGGCCTGCGCTCGTTCCGTCGCGCTCGGGTGAAACGTGCGCGTAACGTTTTTGCCGGTGAAAGCGATTCTCACCGCTCCATTCCCTGTGTCCTCTCCGACGCTGACATGGTAGCGACCGGCGGGCAAGCCATAGATACGATAGACGCCGCGATCATCCGTCTCGAAGGCATAGGGCGAGATGGCATAGTCGCGACCGGAGCGGTCGTCCTGATTGGCATCCAAAAGTATGAGATGTTCGGCGATGGCGGGCTTGCCGTCGGCGTCCGTGACGCGTCCGGTGATGACGCCGCCACGCGCCAGCGTGAAGTCTTGTCCCTCAATCGTCTCGCCCGCCGTCACGATGATGGTTTTGCCTTCGTTCCAGCCGCCCGTCGGGAGCGCATTCGCGGGAGTATAAGCGGGCGCGAGCAGTTGCAGGCGATAACTACCGGCGGGCACGTTCGGCATCCGGTAGAACCCGTCCGCCCCGGTCATGGCGCGCCCTGCCGGTTTGCGCTCGCGGTTAAACTGCGACGGCATCAGGACGAGGCTGACACCCGGCAGAGGTTGATCGTCGCCGGTCGTGACGCGCCCCGTGATCGTGCTCGTCTCCGGCGTTTCTTTCGGCGCACTTTGCGCGAAGGTCATGACGCAAGCATTGCAGAGGATCGCGACGATGAAGAGCAGGCGTGTGAAAATGCGCATAGCATGTGCTCCTGACAAATGAGTAATCGAATGGCTGAGGAGATTTATCTATCGCCAGCGCGCCGGAGATGAACGCGAGAATGATCAACTGCGATTAATTTCAAACCCTGCCCACCGCCGCGTGCGGCGAGACGTATTTCATGAGCGCGCCATAACGACGATAGCCTACAACCCCGCCCGCGCCGCGCGCAAGAGACAAGACACACACGCGGCGCAAAACTTTCCCCGCCTCTTTGATTCTTCTCACGGTAAAAGCGACGGCGCAGTTTGCCGTGAGCCGGAAGCGACATCTATAATGCGCGGACATTCGGCCTGAAACAGCGTGGTCGTCGATCAGGCATCAATTCGCACACCGCAGTTTTAATCGTCATCTTCGGCCTGAAGGCAACGTGATGCGCTGTCGTTTCGTTGCATTTCTCTATCTAAACGGCGCGCGCACTGCGCCCCGTTTATGGCAGGCCACGAGCTGAAACAGATTGGAGATTCTTTGATGAAGAAGTTAATTATGCTGCTCGCGCTCCCGGCGCTCATTGCCCTTAACCAAATAGACATCATGGCACAAAACAATTCGCAAACACCGACGCCGCCCGTGGCGAAAAAAGTCGCCCGGAATCAAGTCTTCCACGGCGAGACGCTCAAAGACGATTACTTCTGGTTGCACCAAAAATCGGACCAGGAAGTTATTTCTTATCTCGAAGCCGAGAACGCTTACACCGACGCGCTGATGAAGGGCACGGCGGAGTTGCAGGACAAACTCTACAAAGAGATGCTCGCGCGCATTAAACAGACCGACACGAACGTGCCCTACCGAGACCATGGCTACTACTATTATTCGCGCACGCAGGAAGGGCAGCAGTACCCGATCTTCGCGCGCAAACGCGGCCAGATGACCGCGCCGGAAGAGATCACGCTCGACCTCAACGAACTGGCGCAAAATTTGAAGTACACCGCCATCGGCAGCTACGCCGTCAGCGACGACTCCAACCTCCTCGCCTACTCGCACGACACCACCGGTTTTCGCGAATACTTTCTTCGCATCAAAGATTTGCGCACCGGGAAACTTCTCCCCGATGACATCGGCAAAGTCTCCAGTGCCTTCTGGGCCGACAACCAGACGCTTTTTTACACCACGGAAGACGCGGCCAAACGCGCCTATCGCGTCTACCGTCATACGCTCGGCGAGCCGAAAGAGAAAGACCTGCTCATCTACGAGGAGAAAGACGAACTGCGTAGCGTCGGCGCGCGTCGCTCGCGCAGCCGCGAGTACATCTTCATCACGTCGGCGAGTTCCGATAACACCGAATATCGTTATGCGCGGGTTGATAAATTGAACGAGCCGTTCAAACTCCTGCTCGCCCGCGAAGGCAAGCACGAGTATTACCCCGAACACCACGGCGAACTCTTCTACATTCGCACGAACGACCGTGGGCGCGGCTTTCGTCTCGTCGCTGCGCCTGCGAGCGACCCGCAGCCGAAGAACTGGAAAGAAGTCGTGCCCGTGCGCAAGGGCGTCACGCTCGAAGGCTTGACGATGTTCGCCGATTATTATGTCCTTTCCGAACGCGATCAGGGCTTGAACAAGTTACGCATCACCGATCACAAATCCAATCAATCGCACTACATCGAATTTCCCGAACCGGTCTATTCCGCCAATGCCGCCGCCACGCCGGAGTACGACACGAGCCTCCTGCGCTACAACTACCAATCCTTCACCACTCCGCCCAGCATCTACGACTACGACATGCAGACGCGCAAGCGTGAACTGCTCAAACAGAACGAAGTGCTCGGCGGCTACGATGCGACGAAGTACGCTTCCGAGCGCGTCTACGCTCTCGCCTCCGACGGCGTGCGCGTGCCCGTTTCGCTCTACTACCGGAAAGATTTGCGCAAGAACAAAGCGCAGCCCCTCCTCTTATACGCCTACGGTTCTTACGGCATCCCTTCCAACCCCGGCTTCAATTCCAATCGCCTGAGCCTCGTTGATCGCGGCGTCATCTATGCCATCGCGCACATTCGCGGCGGCGGCGACCTCGGCACGGAGTGGCACGACGAAGGCAAGATGATGAAGAAGAGGAACACCTTCACGGACTTCATCGCCGCCGCCGAGCATCTCGTCAAAGAGAAATACACTGCGAAGGACCAACTCGTCATCACCGGCGGCAGCGCGGGCGGCCTCTTGATGGGCGCGGTCGCGAACCTGCGACCCGATCTCTTCAAAGCGGTCGTCTCCTACGTGCCTTTCGTCGATGTCATCAACACGATGACGGATGCGACCTTGCCTCTGACCGTGGGCGAGTATCTGGAATGGGGCAACCCGAACGAGAAAGAGGCTTATGCTTACATGAAGTCGTATTCGCCCTACGATAACCTTGAAGCCAAAGCCTACCCGACGATGCTCGTCAAGACTTCCTTGAACGATAGCCAGGTGATGTACTGGGAGCCGGCCAAGTATGTCGCCAAACTGCGCACGTTGAAGACGGACAAGAACCCGCTCTTGATGAAAATCAACATGGGCGCAGGCCACGGCGGCTCCTCCGGGCGCTACGACGCGCTACGGGAAAACGCCTTCGACTACGCCTTCATCTTGCAACAGTTCGGCATCACTAACTGATGCACGAAAAGAGGCCAGCGTCTTCACCCCAAAGCAACTCCTGCCGGTCGGACTAATAGCTCGACCGGCAGGAGTTTTTCCATGTTCCGTTTATGTTCATCGAAGCGGCAGGCGGGCGCGATTTCTTTGTTTACACCGTAGTTGTCCTTTGCCGGTAATTTTAACAACGGCCTGTAAAACAAATGTTGACAAGCAAACGTGGCAGGCGTATAAGTCGCTTGTCGCAAAATTCTCGTTGACGAAATCCTCATGATTCCGTCAATCTCACAATCCACAAAAATATTAAATGAGGCCAGTATTTTACTGGCGATAAGGAGAACCCGTGAGAAAACGGAAAATCACCACCATGCTTTTTCTCGTGAACCTGTTTTTACTCACTTTATATGTAAGCGGCTGGTCTTCCGGCGGTTTTCGGGCTGTCCGTTCACAGGACGACGGGAAGGCGGTCTTGAAACATTTCGCGCCTAAAAATGAGCCTGTTGAAGTGACTGAACTCAAAATTAAAGACCGGGCTATCGGTCTCGGAGAAACATTTAAGGGCGACACTGAGTGGCTTAAAGATTTAGCCTTCAAGGTTAAAAATAAATCGAATAAGCCAATCACTTTCCTTCAGATTGATCTGGACTTTCCTGAAACAAAAGCAACGGGTAGTATCATGATGCACCAACTCTTCATCGGACAATCTCCGGGCATCACAAGAACACGCACCAATTCACCCTTGCATCTGAAGCCGAACGAATCGATCAGCATCTCTCTGGCGCCAGAATACATCGGCATCAAAAAGCTGATAGAACTTAGACAACCCTCGGTAGAAAACATCAATAAAGTTGTGATTAGGCTGGGTGAGGTAATGTTTGAAGATGAAACCCGCTACTCTGGGGGAAGCATATTCAAGCGTAACTCAGACTCAAGCAGTCCGCGAAAGTGGGTTCTGGTACCAGATACAGAAGCTACATCTCACCAACACTGAACACTTAATGAAGGGTGATTAATCATGAAACTAAACATAGTCCTGACCACTGTGTTTGTGTGTGGAGTAGTTCTGTTACTGGCCGATCCCGGTAATTATGCTCATAAAGCTGAACCTCCCGGATCATCAGTTGTTCAAGCTACCGGTAGCGTATGTCAGCAATTTGATCCAAATCAGCCAGGCGACTGCGGTAACTCAGGCTGTGGGTTTAGTAGTTATACATATAACGATGGCTACACCAACGGGCCGGGAATCCAGTCACTGGAAATTAGAACTTTTACCTGCCCTGCCGGTGTTTTAGGAAGTTCAGATAATCCATGCAGGACTGACGCAGCACAGTCTCTAGTCGCAGTTAGTGATGTCAACTGTTGTGACAGAGATAATGATGGGTTCAGCAGTACGGCATGCGGAGGGACAGACTGTAACGACAATGATTGGTACATCAATCCCGGCAAAGCGGAAATATGCGGGGACGGGATAAATAATGACTGTAATGCCGGCACGTCTGATACCTGTCCGGATTACGATTTTTGCGCGGAAATGGCAGCGGAGTGCGAGCTACGAGGTGGAATTTGGAAGGGCTGTATCCGAGGATGTTATTCACCCATAGTCCTTGATGTGCAGGGTAACGGCTTTGATTTGACTGGTAGCGGATACGGCACGAATTTCGATATTGATGGAGATGGGAGCGCAGAACAGCTTTCATGGACAGCGGCAGGTTCAGACGATGCATGGCTTTTCCTGGATCGTAATGGCAATAGTCGTGTAGATAGCGGTCAGGAACTATTCGGCAACTTCACGTCACAGCCAGCATCCTCCGAGCCTAATGGCTTCCTTGCACTTGCTGAATATGACAAACCGGAAAATGGCGGAAACAATGATGGACGGATAGACAACAGAGATTCTATCTTTTCCTCGTTACAGCTGTGGCAAGACACGAACCATAACGGTATCTCTGAGCCAGATGAATTACACAGCTTGCCGTCATTGGATGTCATGACCTTGCACCTCAACTATAAGGAGTCGAAGCGCACGGACGAACACGGCAACCACTTTAAGTATCGGGCTAAAATAGATGATGCTAAGGGAGCGAAAGCCGGACGTTGGGCCTGGGATGTGTTTCTCCAAAAAGCCCCTTGATCCGCCTATCGAATATGACACATGAAACTGCCCGTTGGTCGTCACAGACCAACGGGCGGTTTTACTGCCTGCGCGCTGCTCGTTCGCCGGGAGTTCGGATGTTCCGGGCGCTCAGGCTTCGCGGAGGTGGTAGGTGTCATCGCGCCGGTCTGAGTGAGGGAGCGTGCGCAAATGTTCCATGTACGGGGCGCGATTACTTCGTTTACATGGGCAGTTATCCTTTGCGGATAGTTTTACAAGGGTCTCTAAAATTAATGTTGACAAGCTAAACGTGGCAGGCGTATAAGTCGCTTGTCGCAAAATTCTCGTTGACGACATTATCATAAATTCTCTTAAATGCGAATCAGGAGTTGAAAACAAAGGGTTTACGGAATCTGCTTTTGGGAAAGCGCCTCATTGATGCCTGAAAGTTGTTGATTCTCCGTGCCCGATTTCAACTCCTGATTCGCATTTAACCCTTACTTAACCCCAGTCTTGAGTTGAAATTCGATGCGCGAAACAAAGGACTTACAGGGCCACATTTGCAGTCTTGGGTTGGATGCAATGTGGTAAGTCATTTGAAATCAACAAAGCCATTTTTCAACTCAAGACTGGGGTTTACTTAACTTATTGGTCGTGTCTCAGAATTTATGCTGGGGTGAAATGAAGGCTCGGACAAGCTATTCTTTGAGGTGTGAGCTACGAAGAAGTTACTTGTCCGAGCTGTGCCTCTCGACACGTCAAGAAGAATGGCACAACTGCCAATGAGAAACAAAAGCATCGCTGCCTTGAGTGCCAACGGCAGTTCATCACCTC
>JBPCIP010000087.1:0-9266 GCA_051006195.1 Pyrinomonadaceae bacterium | reverse complement strand
CGGGCAAGGGCAACTGGGCATGCGCGGGCAACGTGGTGGTGGGGAACAATCTGGCGGACTTGTACCCGGCGGACAATTTGGTGGCGGGCGACTACGACAAGGTGGGGTTCGTCAACCGGGCGACGGGGGATTTGCGGCTCGCGGCGCACAGCGTCTATAAACAGAAGGCGACGAACGGCGCGGACATCGGCGTCAACTTCGATGCCCTCACCCCGGCCTTTGCCGCCGCCGCTGCATCTTCCGTGCAACCCACTCCTCCTCCTCCTCCTCCCACCCCAATTCCAACCACAGGGCCGACCATCGTCCTGGCGAACGGAAGTGACAACACCGGCGCAATTCTGAACGCCAGCACGGGCAAGTTCGGTGTCTTCAACGTCAATACGCCGGAAGCTTTTGGATCAGACAAGCGCACTCGGTTGATGCTTTTCGCTACGGGTATCAGCAGCGCAACGACAAGCGCACCTTCCGGCGTCGTGCAGACGGGCAGCAGCGAGATTGTGAATCTCGCCGCTTCGGTTTCAGTCGAAGCGCGCACGAGTAGCGGACAAACTTTCCAACTTCCGGTCGAGTACGCCGGGGCGCAGGGTAACAATTTGGACCAAGTCCAAGTCATGCTCATCGCCGAATTGCGCGGCGCGGGACTCGTCGATCTCACCATCGTCAGCGGCGGCCAGCGCAGCAACACCGCCACCATCAACGTCAGATAAAACTTGAGGGGAAGGGCTAAGGGAATAAGCGGCGGGCGACGAACTCTACTTTTCCTTTTCCCCTTCCCCCGCCTCTTCTGTCTTCTTTCCTGTTGCCCGCCGCGCCGCGTTTTTGTTATGCTCTTAAACAGCGCGAGTGTTTCTCTACGGTTCTCGTCCGCTGACCCGCCTCCGCAAGCGCGGAAGTTTACCCTGAAGTTAAATAATTCATGACAGTCTTAATCCGGCCCCAACTCTGGAAACCGGTGGCTCTCGCCGCTGCGGTTCTTTTCGTTTATGCGACGGTGCTCGTCAAACTTGGCGGGCAATGGTGGACGGATGAGAACTATTCGCACGGGCTGTTGATCCCCTTCATCATCGGCTACATCCTGTGGAGCGAGCGCGAACGTTTCGCGCGGGCGGCGACGCGGCCTGCGCTGTTCTGGGGCGGCGCGTGCATCGTCGGCGCGCTCTTCATGTTGTGGGCGGGCACGGCGGGCGCGGAACTTTTCACCCAGCGCACGTCGCTTGTCCTGATGCTCGCCGGGATCGCCGTCTATTTCTGGGGCTGGCACATCCTGCGGCTCTCGCTCGTGCCCTTGCTGTTGCTCGTGCTGGCGATCCCCATTCCCGCCATTATCTTCAATCAAATCGCGTTTCCCTTGCAGTTGTTTGCTTCGCGTTGCGCTGTGTGGGCGATGCGCGCCTTCGATATTCCGGTCTTGCGGCAGGGAAACGTCATCGAGTTGTTGCCGCTGAATTCGGCGACGACGAAGAAACTCGAAGTGGTCGAAGCCTGTAGCGGTATTCGTTCGCTGATGACGTTGTTGACGCTCGCAGTCGTCTTCGCTTACTTCACGCACCCGCGTGGCGACGGCGACAGCAGCAGCAGCGGCGGCGGCGGCGGGATGCTCGCGGCGCTGAAGCGCTACGGCACATGGCGCTCCCTGATCCTCGTACTCTCCGCCGTGCCCATCGCGATCATCACGAACGCGGGGCGCGTGAGCGGCACAGGAATACTCGCGCGCTATTACGGGACGGAAGTGGCCGACGGCTTCTTTCATGAATTCTCCGGCTGGGTCGTCTACATCGTCGCGTTCCTCCTGCTCTTTGCGCTCGGCTGGGCGCTGGATAAATTTGGGGGAAAGACGCCGCCGCGAAACAACCCGCCGCGCCCGAAGGTTGAGGCGAAAGCGCCAGCGATAACCACCGGCCTCCCGCGCGCTGGAGCCACGGAGGGCGCAGGAGAGTTGCCTTTGGCCGGGGCGACGACGAGTTCGGCGTCGATGTCGTTACGGGGGCGCGGCGGGGACGGAGCTTGACTATGAAAGAAATGAAAGTAAAGAAGTGGCAATTCTGGGCGTTGCTCGTGTTCCTGCTCGCGGGCGGAACCATCGTCAATGTGTGGGAACGCATCGGCGAGGCGAGCGTCGCGCGCCGCGAGTTGAAAGAAGTTCCGACCACGCTCGGCGCGTGGCAGCAATACGGTCTCGACACGCGCTTCGACGCGCAGACCGAGAGCGTCTTGCGCGCCGACGATTATCTCGCGCGTGATTACAAATCGCCCGACGGGCGCACCGCCAATTTTTACGTCGGCTACTACGGGTCGCAGCGCAACGGCGCAACCTATCACAGCCCGCTCAACTGCCTGCCGGGCGCGGGCTGGACCATGAATGAACCGGCCACCATCCGCATCACACCTGCGGGCGGCGGCCCCGACTTCGAGGCCAATCGCTATATCATCCAGAACGGCGAGACGCGCCAGATGCTCGTCTACTGGTATCAGGGGCGCGGGCGTGTCGTGGCGAGCGAATACTGGGGGAAGATTTACACCGTCATCGACAGCGTCAAGCGTCGCCGTTCCGACGGCGCGATGGTGCGCGTCATCACGCCGATTCAGAAATCGGAGGCGGACGCGCTCGCGCTCGCCGTCGATCTGGCCGCACAGTCCGCGACAATCCTGCCGCAGTTTGTGCCGAATTAAAACAAGCGAAAGTTGCTCGCGAGATGTGTGGAAATGGTAACATCGAAACGTGCGGCGTTGGGGGAAGATGAGCCGCAGTTTTTCAGGAAGGGAATCACAATTGCCAGTTTGATCGTCGTGAAATTTTATGCCGTTCGGGGGCGCGCCCCGTCCGCGAGCGGCCAGAAGCGAGCCGTCCATCACAACGGCGTAAACTGAAACCAGACGCGGCTGCCCGAAGCGAAGACCGTTGCCCCGGTCGGCGAGAGGCCACAGCCGCGAAGGAGTCTGACAGACCGACATGAATTATCAAGAGTGCCCGCGCTCCGGCAGTGGCCGGGGTCTGCTGTCCGTTTTGCTCGCCCTCGTCGTCGTCGCTTTCGCGAACGCCGCCTGTTCCAATCCAGAAAAAGCCAAAGCCGAACATCTCCAGCGCGGCGATGCCTTCCTGACCGAGAAGAAATATCAGGAGGCCTCGTTGGAGTTTCGCAATGCCGTGCAACTCGATGACCAACTCGCGCAGGCGCATTGGGGACTCGCGCGTGCTTACGAAGGCATGGGGCAGTTCACGCCGGCCTTCGATGAAATGCGCCGCACCGCCCAACTCGATCCGAACCATCTGGAGGCGCGCGTGCGCCTCGGCACTTACTATATCGTCGCCTACCAGCAGAATCAGAATAAAGACGAGAAACTTCTCGACGAAGCGCGGCGACTCGCCAAAGAGGTCTTAGACAAAGATCAGAACCACATCGAGGGCCACATCCTCAACGCCACGGTGCTCTTCGCCTCCGGCAAACAGGACGAGTCTCTGGATGAACTCAACCGCGCCGTCGCCGTCAATCCGCAACGCATCGAATCATTGATGAGCCTCGCGCTCTACTACCGGCAGGTGAAAGACCCGGCGAAGGCGGAAGAAGTTTACCGCCGCGCCCTCTCCATCAACGACCGCTCACCGCTCGTGCATCTCGAATACGCCAAGTTCTTCGTCCAGCAGAACCGGCAGGACATGGCCGAAGCGGAATTCAGACGCGCCGTCGACGTTGACCCGCAGAACCGCGATGCTCGCCGCACGCTCGCCAGTTTCTATCTCGTCAACACGAAACAATTAGATCGCGCCGAAGAAGCCTTCAAAGCTCTCGCCGAACTCGACCGCGACCGTCCCGAAGGCCGCGCCGTGCTCGCCGATTTCTATTCGGCGGTCGGTCGCCTCGACGAAGCCGGCAGCCTCTACCAGGAGATCGTCAGCAAGTCGCCCGACTACGCGCCGGGGCGCCATCGTCTCGCCGAATTGATGTTGCAACGAGGCGACCAGCAGGGCGCGGCGGCGCAGATCGCGGAATCGCTGAAGAAGAACCCCAACGACCGCGACGCCTTGATCCTGCGCGCCCGTCTGCTGCTCAATCAAGACGAAGCGAAGAAAGCCATCGAAGACCTCAAACAGGTTTTGAAAATCGAGCCGCGCGATCAGGCGGGACTCTACTTCATGGCCGAGGCCACGTTTCGCGCCGGGCAGATGGAGCAGGCGCGCATCTTCGCCGGAGACCTCGAAAAGTTTTATCCCGCTTATCTCCCCGCGAAGCTGATGCAAGTGCAGATCAACCTCGCCGGGGGAGATATGGAGAAAGCGCACCGCCTCGCCACCGACTTGCTCGAACGCTTGAAAGATGCCGCGCCCGACAGCCGCAACTCGCCCCAACTCTTAAACGAACTGCGCGCCAAAACCCTGACTGCCCGCGCTTCCGCTCTGATCAACCGCGCCAATACTTCCTTGCAGCCGAAGCCGGGCGAGAAAGACGCCGCGCCCGCCGCCAAAGCTGCGGCCCGCGCGGATTTATCGGCGGCGGGTGCGGATTTATCAAAAGCGCGTGATCTCCAGCCGAACGCGCCTGCGTCTTACGTTAATCTCGCGGGGGTCGCACTCACTGAAGGGAAAGCGGACGAAGCCGTGCAGCACTACGAACGCGCGCTCCAACTCGACGCGGCGAGTTTCGACGCGCTCAACGGTCTCGTCAATCTCAACATGGGGCAGGGGCGTTTCGATCAAGCGCACGCGCGGGTGGACCAGGCCATCGCCGCGCGCCCCAATGCGGCCAGTTTCTACTTTCTCAAAGCGCAAATCTACGGTCAGCAGCAGGATGCCCAGAACGCCGAAGCCGCGCTGAACCGCACGCTCGAACTCGACCCGAATTTTATCCCTGCCCTTAATTCCCTCGGCGCGCTCTACATCAGGACGAGCCGCCCCGAAGAGGCGCTGGAAAAATTTGAACTCATGACCCGGAAGCGGCCTGACGACCCGACGCCCTACATGCTCATCGGCATGGTTCAGGACGGGCGCAAAGACTACGACAAGTCCATCGATGCTTATAAACGTGCATTGACGCTCAACGCGGACGCCGCCTTCGCCGCCAACAATCTCGCGTGGAACTACGCCGAGCACGGCAAGGGCAACCTCGACGAAGCCATCCGGCTCGCGCAGGGCGTTGTGCAGAAGTTCCCCAACGAACCCGGCTACGCCGACACGCTCGGCTGGGTCTACTACAAAAAAGGCTTGCACGCGGCGGCCATCGAGCAATTGCAAAAGGCCGTGCGCCAAGTGACCGCCGCCAAAACGGACAGCGCGCTCTACCGCTATCACTTGGGCGCGGCGCTCGCCGCCGCCGGACGCAAAGGGGAAGCGCGCCAGCAATTGCAGCAAGCCTTGAACATGCCGCAGGGCGGCAAACTCACCCCCGAACAGTCAGTGGAAGTGCGCAAAATTCTCGGCTCGCTCGGATAGGGGAAGCGTGCCTGCGGGCGAAGCAATAGTCCAAGCGGCGGAAGGGTGTCTTTGACCCGCTCGCCGCGCCCAAGTTGCCGTAAGGAGTGTTGAATCATGAGTGTTGAATTTCGTCAAAGAAAGCCGGGCGAGTATGGGAGCATGTTGTGGAAGCGCAAGTGGCTGATCATCCTCCCGGCCATCGCGGTCTCGTTTGCGGTCGCCATCGTCGTGTGGCGGCTGCCGAACGTCTATCAATCGAACACGCTCCTGACGGTGCGCCCCTCGAACATCATGGCGGGGATCGTGCCGCAACTCTCCGACGACGATCTCACGATCCGCATCACCAACATCGGGCAGGAAGTTTTCAGCCGCTCGTCGCTCGAACCGCTTATCGTAGCCAACGACCTCTACGCCGCCGAGCGAGGGCGCGGCGCCTCAATGGAGTTGCTCGTCGAACGCATGGTGAAGAAGGACACCAAGATCGAGGTCAACAAGAGCCGCAACGACATCACCAACGGCTTCAGTCTCTCCTTCAAAGGGCCGAGCACCAAAGTGGCGCAAAAGGTCACGTCCGAACTCGCGGGCAAGTACGTCACCGCGCAGACCAAGCAACAATCGCAGGGCGCGGAGCAAACGGCCATTTTCCTTCAGACACAACTCGATCAGGCAAAAGCCGAACTCGACGCTGTCGATGGCCGGCGGTTGCAAACGCTGCAAGCGAACCTCAACAATCTCCCGACGCAGGCTTCTTCGCTCGTCACGAACCTGAGCGGCCTCTACGAACAGCAGAAATCCTACATCAACGAAATCGGTCGTCTACGCGATCAAAAGACGATGCTCACAACGACGTTTGGCGACATCGAGAAGCAGTTTCAAGTTGACAAGGAAGACGTGATTGAAACCCTGACCGACCCGAAGACGACGCCCGCGTGGGCCGAACTCTCCAAGCGAGAATCACAAATCGACGCGGAGTTGCAAAACATGCTGACGGTCTTTAAGCCGAAGCACCCGGACGTGGTCGCCAAGCAGCAGGAAGTCGCCGCCGTCAAACGCAGCAAGGATGAGTTGACCGATGACTGGAAGAACCGGATCGCCGAGAAGACGAAGCGGGTGGAGAAACGCATTGACCCGCGCACCTCCACAATCAAGGCGAACCTGCAAGGCATCGAAGGCCACACGGCGCGACAGGAGAAGTTGCTCGCGCAAACCAACGCTCAGATCAGTCAGGTGCAGAGTCAATTGAGCCGCGTCCCGCAGGCTGAAGTCGCGCTGAGTTCTTTGGACCGCGACTACCAGACGAAGAAGGCGGCCTATGACGAGTTGCTGCTGAAGAAACAGAAATCCGATCTAAACGTTGCCGCCACCAGTTCGGCGCAGGGGTAGACGATTCAGGTGATCGACCCGGCCAGTTTGCCCGAAGCGCCCATCGCGCCGAAACGCCCTTTGCTCATCCAACTCGGTCTTGTGCTCGGCCTCGTCGTCGGCCTGCTATTTGCCGCGGCTTTTGAAGTGCCTCGTCTGCTGACGATCCAGAGCGTCGAAGACGCGCGCCACTACACGGGATTGCCCGTGCTCGTTTCTATCCCCGAACTCTTGACGCCGAAGGAGCAGCGCCGCGTCCGTCTGCGCCGCACGGCGACGGCCTTCGCCGGCCTCGCGCTCACCGTCGTCAGCATCCCGGCGCTCGCCCTCGTTTTAAGATTTACGCACATCTTCGATATGTTCGCGTCATGAGAAAGGCCGTCAATTGTCCGTTGTCAGGCGTTTGTCTGATCACATAATTTCCTGAAGATTATTTGAACAACTGACAAAGCCCAACACGACACGGACAAAATTAGGGAGCCGAAAGTTGTACAAAGAGTTTTACGGATTAAAAGAGTTGCCGTTCGCGCTGACGCCCGACCCGCGCTTCATTTATTTCACGCCCTCGCACACGGAGGCGATGGCGAACTTGCATTACGGCATCGAGAGCGGCAAAGGCTTGATCGTCGTGACGGGCGAAGTCGGCACGGGCAAAACGACCATCCTGCGCTGGATGATGCAGCGGCTCGACCGCACCGTGCTCGTCGGCTACATCTTCAACCCGCGCCTCACCGTCCCCGAATTTTATCAACACGTCGCGCGCCTCTTCGACGTGCAGGAGTGGGAGAACAAATCGGAACTCCTCTTCGCGCTCGGCCAGACGCTCGCGGCCAGACACGCGCGGGGCCTGCGCACCGTGCTCATCATCGACGAAGCGCACGGCCTCTCCACAAGCGTCCTCGAAGAGATCAGGCTGCTCTCGAATTTTGAGTCCGACGCCGCCAAGCAGTTGCAGATCGTCTTAACGGGACAGCCGGAATTGCGCGACGTGCTGAACAACCCCGACCTTCGCCAGTTGAAACAACGCGTCGCGCTCAGGTGTGAGATCAAGCCGCTGCCGAACATCGAGGAGACGGAGCGTTACGTCAAAGCGCGCCTGCTCGTGGCGGGCGCGGCGCGCACGGACATCTTCTCGCCCGGCGCGATTGATTACATCTTTCGCTGCGCCGCCGGCATCCCGCGCCAGATCAACAATCTCTGCGATAACGCGATGCTGACCGGCTTCGCCGCCGGCGAGCACACCATCTCGCGCACCATCATCGAAGAGGTGGCGGATACTTTCGACATGCTGCCGGACACGGCCCGCAATCGCCTGTCAATGGCGGAAGGGGAATCGCCCGCCGCGCGCATCTTCAACGCGCAGGGGCGCGCCGAGTTGTGGTCGGCGGGCGGCGCGCAGGCGAGCGCGGTTGACGAGGCGACGCGGCGGTCGGCAACGGAACATGCTTCGGCGCACAACCTGCGCGAAGAGGAGTGGGGAGAAACACCGGCGGCGGCGACGCCGTCGCCCGATATGAACGACATCGGCGCGGCCTTCCGGCGTTGGGATGTGATGGGAGACAGGTAATGGGCAGAGTTTATGAAGCATTGAAGCGCGCCGCCGAGCACGGCGACGCGAACCGCAGTGGCGGGGACGACGAGAATCCGCGTCGCCATGTGGGGGCGGCAATCGCCGACAAGCAAGAATCGATGCTCGCCACGGAAGCGACCGCCGCCGCCGCTGCAAACGGCCATCACGCCAACGGCAGCGGCGGCGGCGGCGTTCACGGCCATCAGGCCGCGCCGGAAGTCGTCTTTCAGCGTCGCCCCTCCGCAGTCTTCAACGCGCCGGACACCAAATCGTCGGCGCACGTTTCAGCGTCCGCTGAGCACATCGATGCAGCTACGGTCGGGTCGGCACTCCCCGGCGGGCAGGCTTCGCGTGTTGCTGGGGCAACGGCGGACGCTGTCGGGTCGGCGCGTGCCTTGAAATTTCCCTCGCTGGAAATTTCCAACGCGCGCGTCGAACCGCATCTCATCGCCATCACCGACCCGCGCTCGCCACACGCCGAACAGTATCGCGCGCTGCGCACACGCATCCTCCATGCGGGCGAGAAGCGGAAAGTTCAGGCTATCGTCGTCTCCAGCGCGGGTATGATGGAAGGCAAGACCGTCACGGCCTTGAACCTCGCGTGGCTGCTCGCGCAGACCGACGGCGTGCGCGCGCTACTGATTGACGGCGACCTGCGCCGCCCCTGCGCCGCCGAATACCTCGGCATCGAAGCGCCCGCCGGCGGACTCTCCGAAGTGCTCGCGGGCGAAACGACACTGGCCGAGACCATCATCCGGCTCGAACCCGCCGGGCTTCATCTGTTGTCGGGCGGCACCGTGCGCGACAACGTTGCGGAGATTCTCTCCGGCCCGAAGTTCAGCAAACTCCTGGCCGAACTGCGCCGCATGTTCGACTTCATCATCATAGACGCGCCGCCGCTCGGCATCTTTACCGACGCCACCGTCC
>JBPCIP010000086.1:0-6131 GCA_051006195.1 Pyrinomonadaceae bacterium | reverse complement strand
AAATCCTCCACGCCGCTGCCTTCGACGCCAAGCGACTGCAAATAACCATGCCGTTCTTCAGGCGAGAGTTCGACGAGTTCGGCCTCGATCTGCGCGCAGATGACGACCGACTCCGCCGCTTCGCTTGCGGCCAGCGCGCGGACAGTTTTGACGTGCGCGTTCTCGGCGGGTGCGGCGAGCGTGGCCTCGTCCACGTTGGCGGCGTAGATGGTCGGCTTCATGGTGAGAAGAAAAAGCGAGCGCGCCGTGGCGCGTTCGTCATCGGTGAGCGGGACGAGGCGCGCGGGCTGACCTTCGGAGAGCACGGGCAGGAGTTTGTCGATCACAGCGATTTCGGCGAGGGCGGTTTTGTCGCCGCTCTTGGCAGTTTTCTGCGCGCGTTCGCGGCGGCGTTCGGCGGAGGCGAGGTCGGCCAGGGCGAGTTCGATCTGGATCGTCTCGATGTCGCGTTCGGGATTGACCGAGCCTTCGACGTGGATGATGTTGTCGTCCTCGAAACAGCGCACGACTTGAATCACAGCATCGGTTTCACGGATGTTGGCGAGGAACTGATTGCCGAGACCTTCGCCTTTCGACGCGCCGCGCACCAACCCCGCGATGTCCACGAACTCGACCGTCGCCGGGATGATGGTGCTCGTTTTGACGATTTTGGCGAGCGGCGCGAGTCGTTCGTCGGGGACGGCGACGACGCCGATGTTCGGGTCGATGGTGGCGAACGGGTAGTTGGCGGCGAGCGCCGAAGTTTGCGCCGTGAGCGCGTTGAAAAGCGTGGACTTGCCGACGTTCGGCAGCCCGACAATACCTGCGCGGAGCATGAATGCACCTCTCTAAAAATAGTTCACGCGATTGCTTGCGAGACGGAAGTCTTTTACACCGTGGTGCGGGGAAAGGCAAAAGCAGAGGGGCTTTGCCAAGTCGCAAGGTACTTCGCGTATAATCGCGGGCGTTCATTGTCCGGCGACTTTCGCTAGCTGCTGTGGTAGTGGTTCAATTCATCATTCACCGTTTCGCGTTCATCGTTTCGTCTTATGTCATTCATTCTCGCGCTGCTCGCCATCGCCAGCGGCGCGCTCGTCACCTACTTTTATGACCGCCAGACGCATTTTTTCGCGCGGCTCTGCGCGGGCGCGTGCGTGGGCTTCACCGCGCTCGGTCTCATCGGTTTTATCCTGGCCTCCTTTCTGGGACTGACGCCGGTCTCGCTCGTCGTCTCCGCTGTCATCGTCTCCGCGCCGCTCGTCTTGTTGTGCAAAAGCGACTGGCGTAAGCGCGTCGGCTATGACATGGCGGAAGCGTGGCGCGATGCGCGCGGCGCAGTGACGCGACCGCAGACGGCGACAACGGGCGTGCTCATTCTGTTTGCCGTCGCCGCGCTCCTTTTCTGGCACGTTTTCTTGCGCGCGATGTTCGTGCGCGGCGGCGAAATATTCACGGGCGTGGACAACAATCTGGGCGACTTGCCGTTTCACCTCGGCATCATTACGAGTTTCGTCTACGGCCAGAATTTTCCGCCCGTGCATCCGGAATATGCGGGCGCGCGTTTGACTTACCCGTTTCTGGTGGACTTCGTCGCGGCGATGTTTGTGCGGGCGGGCGCGCGTCTGGAAAACGCGTTGTTCTGGGAAAACTTCGTGCTCTCGCTCTCGCTGGTCGGATTGCTGTATCGCTTCGCTTTGACTTCGACGCGCGACCGCATGGCCGCGCTGCTGACACCGGCGCTGGTGTTGCTGAGCGGGGGCTTGGGTTGGTGGATGCTCGTGCGTGAATGGAACGCAGGCGGCTTCGGGTTAGGGGAACTGCTCGGTCACTTGCCGCACGATTACACGATCACGCGCGACGGCATGTATCGTTGGGGCAACGCGATCACGACGCTGCTCGTGCCGCAACGCGGCTTGTTGCTTGGCCTCCCGCTCGCGCTCGTCGTCATCACACAGTGGTGGCTGGCAACAGCAGGCGCTGGAGATGAAGGGGAGGAGGCGCAAAGGGAAAAGGCGGAAGATCCACAGGGCGCAGCACCTGGCGGGCGAGCGTCGAAGAAGGCGAAGAAGGTCAATCAGCGGGCAACGACTGAGCCGCTGCCCGCTTTCCCCTTTTTACCTTTCGACCTTTCCCCGACTGGGGCGCGGATGCTTGGGGCAGGTTTGGTCGCAGGGTTGTTGCCGCTCGCGCACGCGCACAGCTTTATCGTGTTGCTGTTGATGGGCGGGTGTCTGGCGTTGTTATTCCCGCGTTGGCGCGCGTGGTTGATCTTCTTCGCAGTCGCGCTCGTCGTCGCTGCGCCGCAGATGTGGTGGGCGACGCGGGAGAGCGCGGCACGGGCGGGCAGTTTCTTCGGATGGCAGTTCGGCTGGGACCGCGGGGAGCAAAATGTGTGGTGGTTCTGGTTGAAGAACACGGGGCTGTTTATTCCCTTGCTCATTGCGGCGATTGCGTGGCGCGGGCGCAACCCACTCGTGCCGAAGCGTCTGCTGTTCTTTTATCTACCGTTCACGCTCTGCTTCATCATCTCGAACACAGGGAAAATTTCGCCCTGGGTCTGGGATAATATCAAAGTCATCTTTTACTGGTATCTGGCTTCCGTGCCGCTCGTCGCGTTGCTGCTGGCGCGCCTGTGGCGTCTGCATCTGGCGACGCGCGTCGCGGCGATCCTCCTGGTCGTTGCTTTAACGCTGGCCGGGAGTCTCGACGTGTGGCGCGTGGTGTCAGAGGCGTCGGAGCAGAGGGAGTTCGACCGCGCCGGAATTGATTTCGCCGAAGTCATCAAAGAACAGACCGCGCCGCGTTCACTGATCCTGCACGCGCCGACTTATAATCACCCGGTTTATTTGACCGGACGCCGCGCGTTGATGGGCTACGCCGGGCATCTCTGGTCGCAGGGCATCGACTACATCGCGCGTGAAGCCGAACTGAAGCGCATGTATGCGGGCGCACCCGAGGCCGAGAATCTGCTGGCGAAATACGGCGTCCAATATGTCGTGGTCGGCCCGCTTGAGCGCGCCGCAATGCCGGTCAATGAACAATTTTTCAGACGCTTCCAGAGAGTCGGAGGGACAGGTGGCTACAGCCTCTACCAAGTCGCACGCCCATAAACAGAAAGGACAACGGGCGAACCGCGAGCAATTCAAAGAGACGAGTGAAGCGAACGCATCACTGCCGCCGCCGCCGTCCATCGAGATGGGGCGGGAAATCTCGCCGCGCGTGTGGTGGATCGCTTATGCGGCGGTGCTGCTCGTCGCCGGTTTCGTGCGAATCTATCAACTCGAACTCCGCCCGATGCACCATGATGAAGGCGTCAACGGGTTTTTTCTCTTGAATCTGATGCGCACCGGCATCTTTCGCTATGATCCGAGCAACTATCATGGCCCGACGCTCTTTTACTTCACTTGGCCGCTCGCCGCCGCCGCCGAGCAACTGAAGATGCTCGACACATGGGTGGTGCGCATGATTCCGGTTATCTTCGGCATAGCGACGGTGTGGCTCGCGCTCACTTTACGCCGCTACATCGGCGCGGTCGGCGCGCTCGCGGCGGGAGCGTTGCTTGCTCTCTCGCCGGGCTTCGTCTTCTTCTCGCGCTATTTCATCCACGAGATGATGTTCGTCTTTTTCACGCTCGGCATCGTCGTCGCGCTACTGCGTTTTTACGAATCTAACAGGGCTGTTTATATCGTGCTGGCCGCCGTCTCCGCCGCGCTTTTGTTTGCGACAAAGGAGACGGCTTTTATTTCGGCGGGAGTGCTCCTGATCGCGTGGGGGATTGCATGGGGATATATGGCATTCGTCACCGGGCAAGGATGGTTTGGGAGACGCGAGTTGGTGGGCAAACGCGGGCGCATCAGGCAAAGCGGGAAGGGAAGGAGTGCGGAACAAACGAGCAGCGCGCCGGAACCGCGCGAGTTTGTGGAGCGATTCGATGGGTGGCGGCGCATCTCGATTTTGTCCGTGGTTGCTTTGGGCAGCTTCCTCTTCGTCTATGTTCTGTTCTACTCCTCTTTCTTCACCAACGCCAAGGGCGTCTCCGATTCATTTAAAGCCTTCGACATCTGGACCAAGACAGGCACGAGCGCATTTCACAGCAAGCCTTTCTTCACTTATGTCGGGTGGCTCCGCTGGGAAGAGTCACCGTTGCTGCTCCTGGCCGTGGCGGGCGCAGTTCTGGCTTTGTGGCGGATGCGTAATCGCTTTGCGCTGTTCACGGCGTTGTGGGGCTTCGGACTGCTCGCGGCCTATTCGCTCATCAACTACAAGACGCCGTGGCTCGCTCTCAGTATGCTCGTGCCGTTCGCGCTGACGGGCGGCTATGCAATAAATGTCATCTACCGGATGGGCGGGCCAGACGGCAGGTGGCGCTCTCTGGCGCTGGCCGCGCTGGGGCTTGGTCTCGCTGTTTGTGCTTACCAGAGTTATATAATCAACCTGGTGCATTACGACGACGACCGATATATTTACGTCTACGCTCATACGAAACGCGAGTATCTGGATTTGATCAAACAGGTTGATGAAATTGCCGCCCGCGCCGGAACGAAATATGAGACTGCCATCAACATCGCCGCGCCCGAATATTGGCCGATGCCCTGGTACTTGCGTGATTACAAGCGCGTCGGCTATGCGGGTCGGATGCCGCCGGCGACGACAACCGACGCCCTCATTATCGCCAGCACATCGCAGGCCGCCGAGATGCAAACAAAGCACGGCGCGCGTTACCAACTTGTCGGCAATTACCCGATGCGTCCCGGCGTCACGCTCGCGCTCTACGTGCGCCGCGACCTCGTCATCCGGTAGGCGTAACGGGGCGACAAAGTGAACTGCGCGCCGTGCGCTTTGACCCTTAAGGTTATCTTGAATCGCACTTATTGTCCCATCGTACCGCAGGCCCGCAATTGAAAGCGTTTCGGGTCTGGTTGAGCAGGTATCATCATGGTTGGTTGTGTATCCAGTCGAACTGATACCGTGCCGATTTGGTTCAGTGGCGCATAAGCTAGTGGAACTGGCGAGAAGTCTGGGCCGAACTTAACCGCTGCCAGCGTCCGTACGCTGCTTCCTATTGGCAACCAATAGCCGATGACCATTTGGCTGAAATTTAGCGATGTATCACCAGGGGTGGGTAGGCAGGCATTGGGGCCGGTGGAAAAAGAGTTTATATCGTAAAACAGTGAGACATAGACCTGATCAGGGACCATCCCAACTGCGCGCCCTCTAACTATAAGTGCTGTCTTGGTGTCCACCACATCAACTACGGCAGAGACAGTAGAGGGAGAACCATCAGCAGTTGCCGGGTACAGCATGGAGTTCCCCTGTTGGAGTGGGAGTCTGTCACATTCAGGAGGGAATAGCGGTGAGAGACATATACCCTTCAGCGATGCATACCGGCGCAGGCCCGGTTACTGGAATTTCACATGGGTCTGGTACATCTTGTGCGACTGTAACCATTTGCAAAGCGATGACCAGCACGCAACAAACAACCGGGTAATGCAACCGAGAAAGCGTGACAAAAGCGAGAATCCGATTCATAAAGTGACTCCTTATTGGTTGGGCCTTTATCACGCTTTGCGCCAGGGCGTATGTTGCTCGAAAATGCATGCCCTATGCGCTTCGTGTGAGGAAGGTTTGATTTCAAAGTAAGCCCCACCGTGTTGGCTGAGGATATCGGGCTGTTTTATCAGCCCTGCTGAAGCGGTGGACAACGAAAAACCTTTCAGCTTGATTCATGCACAGAGCCTAACCACACAGGTGACCGTGCAATTCGTATAGAACTTCAGGGCTTGGAATTGAGACGCCGGAGACACGCTAAATTAATGAGAAGGATGAGTCAAGTAACAAGTCTGCTACATTTTAGTTGTGAAGGCGTTGCAGCAACAGGTAAATCTTGCTGGTGCGGACGTGCTTGCGCCGGATCAAATTCCGCTGGCGACGTGGAAGACATCCGCATCGCTTCGGACGACTTCGGGACGATTGTCACGCTCGCCCCGACTGTGACTTGGTATGTCCGTAAAGCCGGGGTATGATTCTCAATGGTTCGGACAGTTTTTGACAGAACAGCCAATTCCCGCTTAGATGTGTGTGACCAAACGCACTTCGAAGGAGAATTGGCTGATGACCGTAGTCACACAGATATTAGACCGCCTGAGCGGAGT
>JBPCIP010000085.1:0-1422 GCA_051006195.1 Pyrinomonadaceae bacterium | reverse complement strand
CGCCGCCGCTCCTCTGAGCTTTACCAAGATGGAAGAAAGAGAACACGTAAGCGCCATTCACGCGGGCGCGCTGGTCGTCGTCGCCTTGCGCGAGCCGCGCGAGAAATGCTGGGGCGTGCTCGACGCCGTGAGCGACGCGGGAGTATATTTGCGCGCGGTTGATCTACGTTCTTTCGAGGAGATTCTGCAAGCGGCGGCGCAGTGTGAACCGCTCTTCGGCGTCGGCGCGTTCTTCTTCCCGATGTGGCGTGTTGAGCGCGTCGCGCTCGACACACGTTCCGGCACGATCCCGTCACTCGCCGAGCAATTCTCGGAGCGTACCGGGCGCCGGGCGGAAGAGATTTTCTATTTCGAAGAAGAGACCGCCTCCATACATGAGGTGGATGCCGACGCGGTCAGTTGATCGAGTCGCACCGAGCTGAGAGAATCGAAGCCATCATCTTTGTTTTGGAGAAGCCCGTTGCAACTGTGAAACGTTGTTCCATTCTTGCCTCCGGCGTGCTATACTGCGCTTCGTTTTGCAGAAGGCATACAAGAGCGAGAAAGGAACGGAAAGAAGAGTGTTTGGAACAATGGCTATTGATACAAAGGTAAGCGCGGATCGCGGCAAAGCGGTTGATGTGGCGCTCGCAAATATCGAGAAGAAATTCGGCAAAGGTTCGATCATGCGGCTCGGCGAGCGCATCGAGTCGGATATTCCCGCAATCTCGACGACTTCGCTCTCGATTGATTCGGCGATTGGCATTGGCGGTGTCCCACGCGGTCGCATCACGGAGATTTTTGGACCGGAGAGTTCCGGTAAGACTACGCTCGCCCTGCACCTCGTTGCGCAAGCGCAGATAGCAGGCGGCGTCGCTGCATACGTTGACGCCGAACACGCGATGGACCCTGAGTACGCGCAAAAACTCGGCGTCAACATTGACGACATGCTGATTGCACAACCGGATTCGGGCGAGCAGGCGTTGGAGATCGTCGAAGCCCTGATTCGTTCAAACGGCATTGACATCATCGTCGTTGATTCGGTCGCCGCGCTCGTGCCGCGTGCCGAGTTGGATGGCGATATGGGCGATTCGCATATGGGTTTGCACGCGCGTTTGATGTCGCAGGCATTGCGTAAGCTGACGGCGATTGTTTCGTCGTCAAACACATCACTGATCTTCATCAACCAGATACGCGAGAAGATAGGCGTTATGTTTGGGTCGCCCGAAACCACGACCGGCGGGCGCGCTCTGAAGTTCTATGCTTCCTTGCGTATAGACATCCGGCGCATTGGCGCGATTAAGGACGGCGACCGCGTCGTTGGTAATCGCACGAAGGTTAAGATCGTCAAGAATAAGTTCGCGCCGCCGTTCCGCGAGTGCGAATTCGACATCATGTACGGTGAAGGTATCTCGCGCGAAGGCGACTTGCTCGACCTCGCCG
>JBPCIP010000084.1:0-17644 GCA_051006195.1 Pyrinomonadaceae bacterium | reverse complement strand
GTCCGCACTTTTCCAAGTTTGTGAGGCTCTGCCTCACTCTTCGCCGCCAAAAGTGGGGCACAGCCTCTTTCTTTGGGGGCAGACTTAACGGAAAGGCAGAGCCTTTCCGCACATCGGCGGGCAAAGCCCGAAATTTCTACTTTCGCGTAAGGTGAGTAAGTAATTCAAGAAGCATTTCTACCGGATAACGCAACCCACGAATGCAAGGTTTGCCGTGGCAAATATCAGGGTCAGTCGTTATCCGCTCAGCAAGACTCATATACTCCCTCCGGTCAAAAAAATCATGACACATCGCCCTTCTGTTTCGAGAGATTGTGTGCTTCGTCAGTAGGCGTTGAGTTCGGTGATGGCGCGCAGCACGTCGTCAGCCTGCGGGAGGATGTGGTCTTCGAGCACGGGCGCGTAGGCGACGAAGGTGTCGAGGGCGGCGACGCGGCGGACGGGCGCGTCCAAGTACTCGAACAGTTCGTCGCTGATGCGCGCGGCGCTCTCTGCGCCGAAGCCGTGCGTGCGCGTGTCTTCGTGCGCGACGATGGCGCGATTCGTTTTCTTCACGGTCGCGGCAATCGCTTCCCAGTCGTAGGGCGCGAGCGTGCGCAGGTCGATGATTTCGACGCTGATGCCCTGCGCTTCGGCTTGCTTGGCGGCGACGACGGAGCGTTGCACGAGCGCGCCGTAGGTGATGATCGAGAGGTCTGTGCCTTCGCGCACGGTCCGGGCTTTGCCGAAGGGGATCAGGAAGTTGTCGGGCGGATACTGCGATTTGTTGTACGCCTGACGATAGAGATGTTTGTGTTCGAGGAAAAGCACCGGGTCGTCTGAGCGAATCGCGGTGCGCAGAAGTCCATTGGCGTCGAGCGCGTTCGAGGGGTAGACGACGCGAAGGCCGGGGATGTGGGTGAAGAGCGTGTCGCCGGATTGCGAGTGATAGACCGCGCCGCCTTTCAAGTATCCGCCGACGGGGCAGCGGATCACGATGGGCGCTTTGAAGTCGTTGGCGGAACGCCAGCGCATGAGCGCGAGTTCGTTTCTGATCTGGTGATAGGCAGGCCAGATGTAGTCGAAGAACTGGATTTCGACGACGGGTTTCAGCCCCCGCGTCGCCATGCCGATGGCGCGACCGACGATGTTGGCCTCGGCCAGGGGCGAATTGAAGACGCGCGCCGAGCCGAATTTGCGTTGCAAGTTGGCGGTTACTTTGAAGACGCCGCCCTTGCCTTTGACCTTCTCCAAATTCTCTTCGCGCGACACGTCGGCCACGTCCTCGCCGAAGACGACGATTGAAGGATCGCGCGCCATCTCTTCGTGCAGGCAGCGGTTGATGTTGTCAACCATCGTGCCCATGTTGCCGGAGAGTTCCGCGCCTTCTTCCGTGTCGAATTCTTTCGCAGTGGGGTCAACGTCGGGCGAATAGACAAACTCGGTCGCTGTCTCCGGCGCGGGCTGCGGGCTTAAGAGCGCGAGGTCTGCGGCGGCGCTCACTTCGGCGTCAACTTCGTCCTTGAGTTTCTGCAACTCTTCCTGCGTGATGAAACCTTCTTCGATGAGGAGCGCGCCGAAGCGTTTGACGGGGTCGCGCTCGGCGTCGGTCGTGCGTTCCTCATCGGAGCGATAGAGTTTTTCATCGTCGGAGAGCGAGTGCGAATAGGGACGAATGACTTGCGCGTGGACGAGCGCGGGGCCGCGACGGGCGCGGCAATATTCGACGGCGCGCTGCATTGTCTCCAAAGATTCGACGGGGTCTGTGCCGTCGCACTTTTGCAGGTAGAGATCGGGGAAGCCCGCGACGAGGCGCGAGATGTCGCCGCCCGCCGTCTGCACTTCGACGGGGACGCTGATCGCGTAGCCGTTATCCTCGACGAGAAAGACGACGGGCAACTTCAAGTTGCTCGCCGTGTTCAGCGACTCCCAGAACTCGCCCTGACTCGTCGTACCGTCGCCGGTCGAAACATAGACCACTTCGTCCGCGTGAAAATTCTCGACGCGATCTTTCAACTCCTCGATCAGCCCGACGCGATAATTCGCCTCGGCGCAACCGACCGCTTGCAAAAACTGCGTGCCCGTCGGCGACGACTGCGAAACGATGTTGAGTTTTTTATGTCCCCAGTGCGAAGGCATCTGGCGACCGTGCGAGTTGGGATCGGCCTGTGCGCCGACCGCCGAGAGCAATTGTTCGAGCGGCGTCATGCCGAGTTGCAGGCAGAGAGCGCGGTCGCGGTAATAGGGGTAGAACCAATCGTAGGCGGGTTTCAAAGCCATCCCCGCCGCTGTTAGTACGGCCTCGTGTCCCGCGCCGCTGATCTGGAAAAAGATTTTGTTCTGGCCTTTGAGCTGAATCTCTTTGTCGTCCACGCGCCGCGACAAGTACATCGTGCGATAGATGCCGAGCATCTGCGCGCGGTCAAGCCCGCGATATTCACGCGCCTTCAATTCGGTCGCCATGCTTTTACTGCTCCTAATTTCTAATAATCAGAATTTAATCTTTGCTAATAACTCTGCTCGGCTCAATTCAAAGTTCGCAGCTACATCATCTAAAATCGCGGCAAAGGTTCCGACGCGCAACGGATTATGGCGTGGGATTGAGATGTGGCGCTCACCATTTTCCGTCGTGGTTAATCGTAAATGACTGCCCGTCCGGCGCGTGAGCTGATAAGCAAAAGATCTGAGCGCCTTCGCTGGATCATCGCCCGATACGCCGGGCGGGAGTTTCATGCGGCGATTACTTCTTCGCGGACAAAGTGCAGCCGGATAAGTTTCGGCCCTTGCCCTTCGTCAAAGTGACAGCGCACGGCATCGCGCACCATCTCTCTCAGACTGTTTAGACCATCGGCCTCTGTGAAGATCGAAACGCCGAGCGCGCGTGCCGTGTAGCCGCCTTCCGGCGCGTCTTCGACGAGAAAGATTAGCTCATCCATCTCTTTGTTTCCTGCTCCGAGTTCAAACTTTAATCTTCATACTCGTTCTCAAGCGTCATCCGGTAATCTTCCGCCATCGAAGGGTGGCCGTGGGCGGTCGCGACTTCGATGCCGCGCTCATAGGCGGCACGGGCGGCGTCGCGGTTGCCTAAGCGTTCGTGCGCCTGCGCGAGCATGCCGTAAGCGTTGCCCTCGTCGTTGAAGAGTTTGAGATACTTCGTGAGCGCGGCGACCGTATCGGCGTGCCGCCCCTCCTTCTCATACTCCTTCGCCAGTCCGAACAACACCAACGTATTGTCGGGGTCGCTCGCAAGCATCTGCTCGAAAACTTCAATGCGTGAAGACATAATTTGTGAATGGTGAATGGTGAATAGATGAAACCCGTGTTTCCATTCACCGTTTACCTTCCTACTGTACCTTCGGTTGCCGGTTGTCAATCATCAGCTTGGCGATGGTTTGCAGTTGCATGTTGGACGTGCCTTCGTAGATCGCGCCAATCTTGGAGTCGCGCCAGAATTTCTCTACCGGGTAATCTTTGACGAAGCCGTAGCCGCCGTAGAGTTCGATGGCTTTGGAGGCGATTGTTTCGGCGGCGCGCGACGAGTAGAGTTTCGCCATCGCGGCTTCTTTGACGAAGGGGAGTCCGGCGTCTTTCAAACGCGCGGCGTTGTAGACCATGAGGCGCGCGGCTTCGAGTTCCGTGGCGAGTTCGGCGAGTTGGAACTGCACGGCTTGAAATTGGTTGATCGTTTTGCCGAATTGTTGCCGCTCGGAGGTGTAGGCGAGCGCAGCTTCGAGCGCGCCGCGAGCGAGTCCGATCATCTGCGCGCCGATGCCGATGCGCCCTTCGTTCAGCGTTTCGATGGAAACTTTGTAGCCTTTGCCGAATTCGCCGAGGAGATTTTCTTTCGGCACGCGGCAGTTGTCGAAGATGATCTCGGTGGTGGAAGAAGCGCGGATGCCGAGTTTGTTCTCCTTCTTGCCGACGCTGATGCCTTCAAATCCCTTTTCGACGATGAAGGCCGTCACGCCGCGATAGCCATCTTCGGGTTTGGCGTTGGCGAAGACGACGAAGATTTCGGCTTCGATGCCGTTCGTGATCCAGAGTTTCTGGCCGTTCAAAAGATAGTGGTCGCCTTTGTCCACGGCTTTGGTCTGCATGGCGAAAGCGTCGGAGCCGGAACTGGCTTCGCTCAAGGCATACGCGCCGATTTTGCTTTCGGCAAGTTGCGGCAAATACTTCTTCTTCTGTTCCGGGTTTCCCCAGCGGATGAATGCGTTGTTGACGAGCGTGTTCTGCACGTCCATCAGGACGCCGACCGAAGGGTCTACGCGCGAGAGTTCTTCGACGCCGATGATGGCTGTGAAGAACGACGCGCCCGCGCCCCCGTATTCTTCGGGCGTCTCAATGCCCATCAAACCGAGATCGAAGAGATGTTTGATGATGGAGGCGTCCATCTTGGCGTGCTCGTCCATTTCTTCGCGGCGCGGACGAATCTCGCCCTCGGCGAACTCGCGCACGCTGGCGCGAAACATGTTTTCGTCTTCGGAATAGACGGTTAAAGGCGTGCCGCTCAAAAGTTCGATTGCTGCTTTACTCATCGATTTTTACAGACCTTCTTATTTTAGAATCTAAATGTTACGGCTGAACGGTCATAATCATAAGCATCGCCGATCAATGCGTCTCCGGTCAACCCGCGAAAGCAGTGACGAGTGACGGGCAAAAGTAAGAGATGGGTGATAGTGGATGAGGAAAAGCCAAACGCTTTCCATCACATCACCTCCTAACTCAATCGCTTGTCACTGTTTTGGCTTGTCACTGTTTTTTGTCGCCTGTCGTAATTTTACGGCGGCGGAGTAAGCCGGAAGTCTAAGATTTTGTCGGCTCTGGCATTATTCGTAAGTATTCGTAAGAATGGCGCGGGAGTTGCCAGAGCGCAAGAGGGGCAGCGGCGGCGTTGGCCGAGCGGTTGAGAGTAGCGTCGCAATAACGTATCTTGCTAAGAATTTTCTCAACACTGTATTTACCGGCGATAAGGATATGATTCTCCGGAGCCAGCGCGGGAGGAACCGGAACACGCGCGAACATGTGATGAATAAGAGCATGGAGAAACAGAAGCGCGCGACCGGCGGATTAACTTCGGCAGGCGCCCTCTTCGCCGCGGGCGGCCTGCTGCTCTTCGCCTACTACGTCTGGAAGGCCGGGCCACAGAGCATCTGGACGAACATCACGCAACTCGGCGCGGGCTTTATCGTCGTGTTGCTCATCTCCGCCGTGCGCCCGTTTGTGCGCGCCGTCGCGTGGACGCGCTGTTTTGAAAGCGGGACACGCCTGCGTGTGCGCGATGCGTTCAAAGCCTATATCGCGGGCGACGCGCTCGGCAGTCTGACGCCGCTTGGCATGGTGGTGAGCGAACCGGCCAAAGCGGCCTTTGTGCGCGACCGCGTTCCCGTCGTCGCGAGCATCTGCGCGCTCGCCGTCGAAAACCTCTTCTATATGCTCTCCGTCGCGCTCTTCATCTTTGCGGGCACGGCGGCCTTGCTCCTGAGTTTTCCCTTGAACGCGAAACTGCGGCTCGCTAGTTATGTGACGCTCGCGGTGGTGCTGGTCTTCATCAGCCTCGGCTTTTTTGTGGTGCGGCGGCAGTGGAGATTTTTGAGCGGCGTGCTCGAAGCCTTGCACCGGCGGGGAATCGCGCGGCGTTTCGTGGAGGCGCGAAGCGAGCGCATCTGCGCCATCGAAGATCGCATCTACGGTTTTTACGCCAACCACCGCTCGCGCTTTCTACCGATCCTTCTGCTCGAAGGCTGCTTTCATCTCGCGGGCGTGGCCGAAGTTTACGCGACGCTCTACTTCATCCTCGACACCCCGCCCGCGTTCGGCGAACTCGCGCTCGCCGCCTTCGTCCTCGAATCCGTTAACCGCGTCATCAACGTGATCTTCAAATTCGTGCCGATGCGCATCGGCATAGACGAAGCGGGGACGGGGTTGTTCACCAAAGTCTTGAGATTCGGGACGACCGCCGGCGTCACGCTCGCCATCATCCGCAAGGCGCGCGTCATCGTCTGGACAGCCATCGGCGTCGCCGTGCTCGTCAGGCGCGGGTTGTCCCTGCGCGGCATGGCGCGCGAAGCGCAAGAGGCCACAATGGCTGCGAGAGAAACCGAGCGACGGCGCACAGCGACCTCGCCGCCCGGCCAGCACGCGGTGCTCGACGAAGAGGAACTCATCGTGCCCCGTTGAGGTTCGCGGCGTCCGGAGTTTGGCGCAAAGACGCACTTAAGGAGAACCCAAATCAGTGAGAAAAGTTTTGCCCATGAAGAAACCGCTGCCGCGCCTCATGCTCCTGATCGCGCTGTGTTGCGTTTTCAATTCCGCTACTGCGCAGTCAAACGCAGGGACGCCGCGCGCGTGGATCACCGTCTTATCCACGACCGATTTGCACGGCAACATCCTGCCCGTCGATTACTATACGAACAAGCCGGACGCGCGCGGCCTGGCGAAAGTGGCGACGCTCATCCGGCAAGGGCGCAGGGAGAACCCGGCAGGGACGCTCCTCCTTGATTCGGGCGACACGATTCAGGGGACGCCGCTCGAATACTTTCATAACAAGAAGAACAACGTGCCTCCCGACCCGATGATGCTCGCGATGAGCGCGCTCAAGTTCGACGCGCTCTCTGTCGGCAACCACGAGTACAACTTCGGCCTCAAGGTGTTGGAGAAGGCACGGCGCGAAGCCGACTTCCCGTGGCTCTCGTCGAACACCTACAAGGCGGGGACAAACGAAACTTACTATCAGCCCTACCTCGTCAAGGAGTTGAACGGCGTGCGCGTCGGCGTCCTCGGACTGACTACGCCGGGCGTGCCTTTCTGGGAGAACCGGGAGAACTTCGCCGGTCTTGAGTTTCGTGAGCCAGTGGCGGAGGCGCGCAAGTGGGTCGCCGTCCTGCGTGAGAAAGAGCGCGTTGATCTCGTCATCATCGCGATGCACATGGGTCTGGAAGCGGATTTGCGCACGGGCGAAGTGAGTCCCGGCCAGGTGACGAACGAGAATGTGGCGATGGCGCTTGCCCGGCAGGTCGAAGGAATAGATTTAATTCTGATGGGGCACACACATCGTGAAGTGCCGTCGCTCGTCGTCAATAATGTCCTGCTAGCGCAGGCGAATCACTGGGGGCGGCATCTGGCGCGGGCGGACGTGTATCTGGAAAAAGACGGGCGCGGGCGTTGGCGCGTGGCGGCGAAATCCGCGCGCACGATCCCAGTCAGCGAAGCTACGCAGACGGACGAGGAGATCGCCAAACTCGTCGAGCCTTACGACCGCGAGACGCAAGCTTGGCTCGCGCGCGTCATCGGTGAATCCGGCGCGGAGTTGACGGCTGAGGATGCGCGTTTTCGCGATACGGCGATCCTCGATTTGATCCAGCGCGTGCAGTTAGATGCGGGGCAGGCGGACGTTTCAATGGTGGCGAGCTTTAATCCGCAGGCGCGCTTGCCCAAAGGAGCGGTGACGGTGCGCGACATCGCGGGGTTGTACATCTACGAGAACACGCTCGTCGTCCTCGAAGTGACGGGACAGCAGTTGAAAGACGCGCTCGAACATTCCGCGAAATATTTCCGCGCGTATGAAGCGGGCAAAAGTCCTTCTGATCTCGTCGATGAAAAAATTCCGGCTTACAATTTCGACATCGCCGAGGGCGTCACTTACGATCTCGATTTAACGAAAGCCTTCGGTCAGCGCACCCAAAACTTGCGCCTGCGCGGGCAACCGCTTGATCCCGCGCAGAAACTCAAACTCGCGACGAACAACTACCGCGTCAACGGCGGCGGCGGCTACACGATGTACCGGGGCGCGCCCGAAGTCTATCGTTCAAGCACGGAGATTCGCGAGTTGATCATCGACTGGGTGGAGCGCAACCGGCGCGTCCCGGCGGAGCCGACGAACAATTGGCGGTTAGTAGGGAAATAGGTGAGCCATCAGGGGGCATCAACCCGGCAGACATGAAAATCTTCACCGCCACCCTATCGCTCGCCGCCCTGCTCGTCATCGCTTCGGCAATCGCTGCCGCGCGAAAAGCCGGGACGAACGGTGAAGCGAAAACGCCCGCCGGCGATGAGATGCAAGCGAAAGATCGTTTGCTAAATCAGTCCTTACAAGATTGGCACACGGGCAAAAAGACTAACCACGAAATCACACGAAACGACACGAAACGACACAAAACAGGACTCAGCTTTCGCGTGGTTTGTTTGGTGTGGATTCGTGTCGTTTCGTGGTTCATGTTTTCCCTCTGTCCCAATGTTGTAAGTTCCGATTTAGACGAAACTGAACCTAACCCGTTGCCACGGCAGTCGCCGCTGAAACTCCCGCTCGCTGATCCGCAACTCGTTGTGAGCAAACACAAAAGGCAGTTGCACCTGTTTGCAGAGGGCGTCGTTGTGCGGACGTACCGCATCGCGCTCGGCGCGAATCCAACCGGCGACAAAGTCGAACAGGGTGATCGACGAACACCGGAAGGGGACTTCTACATCTACGTCAAAAATGAGCGGAGTAAATTTTATTTCTCGCTCGGCCTGAGTTATCCGAACAGCGAAGACGCGGAGCGCGGCCTGCGCGACCAACTCATCTCGCGCGCCGAACACGGGCGGATCGTGCGCGCCATCCGCAACAAAGGGCGTCCGCCGTGGGACACCGCGCTCGGCGGCGAAATCTTCATCCACGGCGGCGGCACACAAGGCGATTGGACGTGGGGCTGCATCGCCATGGAAAACGCGGACATCAAAGAACTCTTCGACGCCCTGCCGATGGGCACCAGCGTGCGGATCGAGCCGTAGGACGGGTGGCCCCTAAGGCGGCTCAATCAATCTTAGTCATCATCGCGCGCCTTCGCCGCAACTTCCGGGTGGAAGGTTGAGCGGTCTTTCCAGCGTCGATACCAGTGGAGCGAGAAGGCGAGCCAGAGGCCGCCGAGGAAGTACGCGCCGATGGTGTCGCTCGGCCAATGCGCGCCGAGATAGACGCGCGAGAGTCCGACGAGCGGGATCATCAAAGCCGTGAGCGTGAGCGCGAGGCGGCGCGCACCGCTGCGTGGCGGCAAGAGCGCGTAGGCGACGAAGAAGAGGAAGCCGAAATAGCAGACGTAAAAAGTGACGTGCCCGGAAGGAAAACTCTGCCCCGCGTGCAGGCGAACGATGGATACGTCCGAAGCGGTCGGGCGCGGGCGGGCGATGAGCATTTTGATCGAGCGATTGAGGAGGCCGCTGCCCGCCGCGCTCAGGAGCAGACCGTAGGCTTCGCTGCGCTTACGCAGCGACAGGAAGACGCCCACCGTCACGGCGGTCAACGCATAAGGGACCCAACTGTAGCCGATGTAGGAGACGGCGTACATGAAGGTTTCGAGGCCGGGCGCATGCAGGGATTGCAGCCGGAGCGCGATGGTTTTATCCCATGCGAAGTAAGCGTAAGCGCGGGCGTAGAGGGTCAGCACGGCGAAGGCCGCGAGCACCAGCGCGTATCTGACCTCTGCGCGCCAGAGTCGCCACGCGGCGAGACGACGCAACAGCAGCGTGCGGCGCGATTCGAGCGCGGGAGAATTCTCTCGTGGTTCCGGTTGCATTAAGTCGTAATAGAGGAAGCCCGTCCCGAACCAAACTCGTCTGGCCTGCGTCTTCCTCGGTGTTTTATAATACCCCTACTCCCGAACATCGAACGAACGCGCAGCGCGGGCTTCAAGCAACAATTTCCCCGGCGGCTCGCTGACAGCAATACCTGCGCGGCGCGAAGAAATGCACGCTTGTCGCCGCTGAGAAAGGCCAATTGATTTGCTCAGAGTCGAATACAAAGAGGGTTTGTACTTGCCCGATCTCGATCTGTGGCTTGATGCCGACGGGCCGCGCGAGCATTGCGTTATCTCGCATGCGCACTCTGACCACATCGCGGAACATCGTTCGATTGTCGCCACGCCGGAGACGGCGCGCATCTTTCAACATCGTCGGGGCGAGGCGAAAGTGACCACGCAAGTTTACGGCGAGCGGCGCGACTACGGGCGTTATGCGTTGACCTTTTACCCGGCGGGGCATTGCCTCGGCTCGGCGCAGATTTTAGTCGAAGCGGACTCCGAGCGTCTGGTTTATACGGGCGACATCAAATTGCGCCCGAATGTTTCGGCGGAGTCGGCGGTCATCGTGCCCTGCGACACGCTCGTGATGGAATCCACTTTCGGCGACCCGCACTATCGGTTCCCGCCCGACGTGGCGACTTTTGACCGTCTCTACGCCGGAATTGACCGTGCCCTCTCGGACGACCGCGTGCCCGTCGTGCTGGCCTACGCGTTGGGGAAAAGTCAGGAAGCTTTGGAGTTGCTGCTCCGGCGCAATTATCGCGTGACGCTGCACGGCGCGGTCTGGAACGTCGCGGAGATTTACCGGGAGTTGGGCGTAAAATTTTCGGGGCATTATGAAAAGTACGACCGCGAGCAGGTGAAAGGGCGCGTGCTGATTGCGCCGCCGGGCTGCCGCAAGCAGCCGATGGTTTTGAACATCGAACGCCGTTATCTGATCATGCTCACGGGCTGGGCGCTCAACAAAAGCGCGCCTTACATGTACAAGGGCGTCGACTTGATCCTGCCGCTCTCGGACCATGCGGACTACGACGACTTAGTCCGCCTCGCGCGCGAATCCGGCGCAGAGCGCATCATCACCATGCACGGCGAGCCGAAGTTTGCCGCCTCTTTGCGCGAACTCGGCTTGAACGCCGAACATCTCGCCCACCATCCCGGCGTATCATCGAAGACGAAAAAACGCGCACCGAAAAAGGCCGCGACCGCCGTCAATCGTTCTCTCTTCGATTAACGGCGGTCGCATTAAAGCCGCTCGACAGCTTGTGCTCTGCGCGAGGCGTTCATTCCGCCGCTCTCACTTTCTGGCGTAGAAGCGTCTGCACTTGTCCGCCGCATTCATCGCAGATGCGCGTGATGGCGCGCTCAATGTTCGGGTCAACTTCGGTGAGCATCTGTAGAATGCGCGCCGGGAGGCGCATTGTGACGACCATGAATTGTTCGTCCGTGGTGGGGCTGGCGAGAGCGCGGGCGAAAGCCTTGAGCAATTGATCGTAGTCGGGCGGCTTCGAGAGATATTCCTGCACACCGAGCCGACTGCACACTTCGCGCGATTCGGCGAGCGTCTCGCCCGTGACGACGACGACGGGGACGCTCGCCGATTGGTTGCGAATCTCTTCGAGCACTTTGGTGCCGTGCATTTCCGGCAGCGTCATGTCGAGCAGAATCGCATCTGCGCCGTTGGCCTCGAATTCAGCCACGCCCTCTTCGCCCGTATAGGCGTTGGTCACTTCGTAGCCCGCCGTCCTGAGCGACGACTGGTACAACTCCGCAAGGTCTTCTTGATCTTCGATGACGAGAATGCGATGCTTTGCCACGACGAATTTCCCCCTTAACATGAAAGCACCCGCGAGGCCGATTGTTTCGTGGCCGCCGGTGACTGACGATTTTTTTATTGTGCGGCCAGAAGTATAGCAGAAGCGTTTATGACTCTCTCCATCGCTGCGGTTTTGATTCTCCTTCTCGTCGCGCTCGTGCTGTTCGGCTCGGAGCGCATCCCGATTGACGTGGTGACGATTATCGTCGTCATCGGCCTCGTCCTGACCCGCTCGCTGTCGCCGGCGGAAGCCTTCGCCGGCTTCGGCAACGACATCATCATCACCATCTCCGGCCTCTTCATCCTGACGGGCGGGCTGGTCAAGACGGGCGTGGTGGATGTGGTCGGGCGGCGACTGCATCGCATCTCCGGCGGCAGCGAGTTTCGCCTGACGGTGCTCATCATGTTCACGGCGGCGGCCTGCGCTTCCGTCATGAAGAACACCACGACGACCGCCATGTTCGTGCCCGTCGTGCTCGGACTCGCGGAGCGGGCGCGCGTGCAGCCGTCGAAACTTTTAATGCCGCTGGCCTTCGGCGCGATCCTCGGCGGGACGTGTACGCTCATCGGGACTTCGACCAACCTCGCCGTGAGCGGCGCGCTCTTGCGTTACAACCAAGCGCCTTTCACGATGTTTGAATTGACTCCGGTGGGGATCGCCATCGTTGCCGCCGGGATGCTCTACATGTTGCTCGTCGGCCTGCGTTTGCTCCCCTCGCGCGGCGGGGCCGACTCGCTGGCCGACGCTTACCACATCCGCGAATACATGTCCGAGGTCGTCGTGCTCGATGATTCGCCGCTCGTTGGGCAGACGTTGGCCGAGGCCAACTTGACGCAGGCGCTCGACTTGGCCGTCGTCGGCATTCTGCGCGGCAATCAGGGGCGCATCGCGCCGCGCACCGACGAGAAAGTGCTGGCGGGCGATCTGCTCCTCGTGCAGGGTCGCATCCAAGACATCCTGCGCGTCAAGACGGAAGCGGGCATCGAGATCAGAGCCGACTTCAAATTGAACGACCGCGATCTGGAAGCGGGCGACCTTGAACTGTTCGAGGTGATGGTCTTGCGCGGCTCGAATCTGGTTGGGCGCACGCTGAAGGGGACGAAATTCCGTGAGCGTTACGGTTTGACTGCGCTGGCGATCAATCGCCACGGCGTCGCCTTGCTCTCCCGTATGAGTTTGGTCTCCCTGCGGTTCGGCGATGTGCTGCTCGTGCAGGGGCGGCGCGAAAACGTCGAACACCTCGCGACGGAAGGCAATCTGCTGCTCCTTGAAGACGTGTCGGAGCGGCGCGGGCGCGCGGCGAAAAGGCGTTGGGCGCTTTTGGCCTTCGGGGTGTTTCTGGTCTTCTCCATTTTTCACCCGTTTGACGTTCCGCTCTCGGTCGCCGTGCTCTTCGGCGTGCTCATCCTGCTGGCCTCGCGCGCCGTCCGCACGGGGGAAATGTACAACATGATCGACTTTCGCCTGATCGTCCTGATCGCGGGGATGATCAGTTTCGGCACAGCGATGGAAAAGAGCGGGGCCGACGACTATCTGGCGAATTTGATCGTCAGCACAGTCGGCGGGTTCGGCGCGTATGCGGTGCTCGGCGGCTTCATCCTCTTAACCATCGCTTTGACGCAGCCGATGTCGAATCAGGCCGCCGCGCTCGTCGTTTTGCCCGTCGCCATCCAGACCGCGACGCAACTCGGCTTGAACCCGCGCTCCTTCGCCGTCGCCGTCACCTACGCTGCGTCCTGCTCGTTCCTGACGCCGCTCGAACCCGCCTGTGTTCTGATCTACACGCCCGGACGCTACCGCTTCTTCGACTTCGTCAAGATCGGCTCGATCCTGACCGTCGTCGTCTTCGTCATCATCATGTGGCTCGTGCCGCTGCGTTGGCCGTTGCGATGAGGCGATATTGATTCTCTTCGCCCCGTCAATCCTCTCCTGACCTTATCCGAATATAGTGCGAACTATGCCGACCGAGCCTGATCATGAAAACCGATACGACCTACCGCCGCGACATTGAAGGCTTGCGCGGCGTCGCCATTTTGCTTGTCGTCGCCTACCATGCGGGCGTGCCCGGTTTCACCGGCGGATTCATCGGCGTCGATGTGTTCTTCGTCCTCTCCGGCTATCTCATTTACCGCGACACCAATCACCTTGCCAGCCGGTTCGTAGAGAGTTTATCCTCCGTGTTGAAAAAGTCCCTTGAGGAATCACCGACTCAGTAAGCCTGTCATCGCTCAAAAACATTATTCCTTTTGTCGGCAAATACATGTTCAGCCGTGCGGCAGGGCTACTGTCTCTGATTTTCTCTTTTGCCTTTTGACTGTTGCCTCACTATAATGCGCGGGCTTTTGAGAAGGGCGGATCGGGAAACTCTCGCGCAAGTTCTATCTTGATTATTCCAAACGCATTGAGAAACTATGCCTAACATCGTCAGATGGAAGTCTCCCCGTCGTTCCGTCTCGCCGCGCCCGAAGCCTTTGCGCGCTTTGGCGGGAGGACTCATGCAGATGGCGCGGGCCGCATTTGCCGAACCTTACCAACTGGTCGTCGAACAGCACATCATCAAACTCCGTCGCCTGCCCCGCGCCCTCGACGGCCTGCGCATCGTGCAGCTTTCCGATATCCACCACAGCCCCTTCACGGGACGCGAGCAGATCGAACGCGCCGTCGCCACCGCCAACAGCCTCCAACCCGACATCATCGCTTTGACGGGCGATTACATCTCGCACGAACGCGATTATGCCGCGCCGTGCGCCGGAATGCTCGCAGAGTTGCGGGCGCGTTGCGGCGTCTATGCCGTCCTCGGCAATCACGACCATTGGACTGACGCCCCGCTCATCACAGACCTCTTCCGCGCCACCGGCATTCGGGTCTTAATCAACGAAGGCATGCGCTTTGAGCATCGGGGCGCGTCCTTCTGGCTCGCGGGCGTGGACGATACGATGGTCGGTCTCGAAGACCTCCCGCTCGCTTTGGCCGGTTCGCGCGCCGACGAGATGAAACTGCTGCTCGCACACAACCCCATCGTCTTGCGTCGCGCGGCCCGCGCCGGAGTCGATCTCGTCCTGAGCGGCCACACGCACGGCGGCCAGGTCACTTGGCGGGCGGAGCGTTCCGCTTCCGGCAGACCGCGTCGCCGCCTGCTGCGCGGTCTGGGACGACAGAATGAGACCCAGATTTATGTCTCACGCGGCCTCGGCACGGTCGTCCTCCCCGTGCGCTACGGCTGCTTGCCCGAAGTCTCTCTCCTCGAACTTCGCAGCGCTCAGTAAAAGTGATGAGCGATGAGTGATGAGTGATGAGTAAAAACAAACTCCTGCTCATCACTCATCACTCATCACTCATCACTTAGCCTATGTCTTCTCGCATCATCACTGTGCCGAATTTCCTGACCGTCATCCGCATGATGATGATTCCGGTTTTCGTCACCCTGCTCTTCTATCAACGATTCGGGTGGGCGCTCGCCGTCTTTGTCCTCGCCGGTTTGACTGACGGATTGGACGGATTGCTGGCTCGCGCCCTTAAGCAAAACTCTGACTTGGGCCGAATCCTCGACCCCATCGCCGATAAACTTCTGCTCGTCACGGCTTTTATCGTTCTCTCCATGCGCGCCATCCTGCCTCTGCCGCTCCCGCGCCATTTCCCCATCCCCTTCTGGGTCACGGCAGCGGTCATCAGCCGCGACATCTTCATCATCGTCGGCTCCGCCGCCATCTACATCGTCACCGGCTTTCGCAATTTTCGCCCGTCCCTGCTCGGTAAAATCAACACCGTCATCCAAATCTGCGCTATCGGCGCAATTCTCATCGCCGCACAGTTTCCGTTCATCAGCGGCTATCTCCCGACCGTCTACACCACTGTCTTCGCCTCCGCGCTTTTCTCCGGCCTCCACTATATTTTTCACGCTTCTCACATCATGAATGAAAACAAACAGGAGTCCGAGCCTGTCGAAGATGCTTGATAAGTTGCGTGCTGATAACGACTTGACACTACGGGCAACGAGACGGGGAATTTTATAATCAAAAGTTGACACGAAGAGACTCAGATATTATATTAGTCTCGTATTCAACTTATGCCTTTATATTTGACATGAGCAATAAAGTGAGTCCGTAACGGTTAAGACCTGCGGACAGGCGAAAAAAGGCGGGTTAGCTAAACAACATCTGGAGAGGGAAAACGATGAGTAAGATAATCGGAATTGACTTGGGAACCACCAACTCCGTCGTGGCGGTGATGGAAGGCGGCGAGCCGACCGTCATCACCAACTCGGAAGGCGGGCGCACGACGCCCTCTGTGGTCGCCTTCACGAAAGACGGCAATCGTCTGGTCGGTCAGGTGGCAAAGCGTCAGGCCGTCACCAACCCGGAGAACACGGTCTATTCGATCAAGCGTTTCATGGGTCGCCGTTTTGACGAAGTGTCGGAAGAGATGAAACAGGTGCCTTACAAAGTGCAGTCAGCCGCCAACGGCGGCGACGTGCGCGTGGCTGCGAGCGGCAAAGATTACAGCCCGCCGGAAATCTCAGCCATGATCCTGCAAAAGATGAAGCAATCGGCGGAAGATTACCTCGGACAAAAAGTTGATAAGGCCGTGATCACCGTGCCCGCCTATTTCAACGACGCGCAGCGGCAGGCGACGAAAGACGCGGGCAAGATCGCGGGGCTCGAAGTGATGCGCATCGTCAACGAGCCGACCGCCGCCGCCCTGGCCTACGGCCTCGACAAGAAGAAGGATGAGACCATCGCCGTGTTCGACTTCGGCGGCGGCACGTTCGACATCTCGGTGCTCGAAGTCGGCGAAGGCGTCGTCGAAGTGAAGTCCACGAACGGCGACACGCACCTGGGCGGCGACGACATCGACGAGCGGCTCATCGGATGGATCGTCGAAGAATTCAAAAAAGATCAGGGCATCGATTTATCGAACGACAAGATGGCCTTGCAGCGTTTGAAAGAAGCGGCGGAGAAGGCCAAGATCGAACTTTCGACGGCAATGGAGACGGAGATCAATCTGCCGTTCATCACGGCGGATCAATCGGGGCCGAAGCACCTCGTGATGAAGTTGACGCGCGCCAAGTTCGAGCAACTCGTGGAGGCCATTTTGCAGCGTCTGCGCGGGCCGGTAGAGCGCGCCATCGCCGACGCGGGCATACCGGCCAGCAAGATCGATGAAGTGGTTTTGGTCGGCGGCTCGACGCGCATCCCGAAGGTGCAGGAGTTAGTGAAGGAAATCTTCGGCAAAGAGCCGAACAAGAGCGTGAACCCGGACGAAGTTGTCGCCATCGGCGCGGCGGTGCAGGCGGGCGTGCTCTCCGGCGAGAAGACGGACATCCTCCTCTTGGACGTGACGCCGCTTAGCTTAGGCATCGAAACGCTCGGCGGCGTGTTTACGAAATTGATCGAGCGCAACACGACGATCCCGACGCGCAAGTCGGAGATTTTCTCGACCGCTTCGGACAATCAGACTTCGGTGGAAGTCCACGTTCTGCAAGGCGAACGCCAGATGGCCGGGGACAACCGCACGCTCGGCAAGTTCCACCTCATCGGGATTCCGCCCGCGCCGCGCGGCATGCCGCAGGTTGAAGTGGCCTTCGACATCGACGCCAACGGCATCGTCAACGTCTCGGCCAAAGACATGGGCACGGGGCGCGAGCAGAAGATCACGATCACGGCCTCTTCCGGTCTCTCGAAAGACGAGATCGACCGCATGATGCGCGAGGCCGAATCGCACGCGGGCGAGGATGTGAAGAAGCGCGAAGAGATTGAGGCGCGCAACCGTCTCGACGGCTTGCATTATCAGGTGGAGAAGACCTTCAACGAAAACAAAGAGAAGGTTGACAGCGAGTCGGTCTCGCAACTCGAAACCGCGCTGGCCGATGCCAAGAAAGCGCTCGAAGAAGGCGGCGCGGAGCGCATGAACGAGGCTTTCAACAACCTGCAAACCGCTTCGCACAAACTCGCTGAAGCCCTCTACTCGCAGAACGCCCAGCAGCAGCAGCAGACGGGCGGCGGCGAAGGCGAACAAGCCTCCGCCGCCGGTGCATCATCCGCCTCCGGCGGTCAGACGACCGGCGGCAGCGGCGGCGACGACAACGTCATCGACGCGGAATACGTCGATGTGGACGACAAAAAGTAAGCCCATTGCGGAATGCGGATTGCGGAATGCCGGATTAGAGAGCAGTTTTGTCTTTATAATTCGCATTCCGCAATCCGCATTCCGTAGCCTTAAGTGGTGGCAACAGAAGATCTCTCCAAAGTGCTGGGCGTCGAGCGCAACGCGAGGCCGGAAGAGATCAAGAAGGCGTAT
>JBPCIP010000083.1:0-36730 GCA_051006195.1 Pyrinomonadaceae bacterium | reverse complement strand
TGTCTCCGGCAAACGGCCATCCAGAGCCTGCGGGATGAGGCTCACGTTTGCGCCGCACCCGCGGCAAAAACTCGCATCGTCAACATTCTGCGTTCCGCATTTCGGACAATACATTTCTCTGTCTCCTTCGCCGCGCGGCGCAGCGGGCGCGTTCATAAGTTCAATTGTCTTTCGCGGCGGTTTCGCGTGCCGTGTCGAGATGTCGGGTCGTCGCTTCGGTGACGCTGCCGGGCGCACGAGGAGGAACGATCTCCGCCGTGTCGGGCGATGGGAAATGGGTAAAGTCGGGCGCAAACATTGCCGGACGCGCAGCGTCGAGCGCAGGCGCGGTGGCGGGCGGCATCGTCAATTGCGGCGACTCCCGATGCGCGCGGATCAGTTGGCCGATGCCTTCGCCGATTGATTCAAACGCCGGAATAATGAACCAGACGGTCAGCCAGAAAGCGCCGCGAAAGACGGACAGACCAGCGAGGAAGATGAGCAGGAAAGCGATCCCTTTGAAGATATTCTTCAATCCCCCGTCGATGGTCGCAGGCTTATATTTTTTCGTCTTGCGCTTGCCTTCGCCTTTACCGCTCTCCATCTCCGCCGGCAAACTCCCCATCAAAGCCTGCGGCACAAGGCGGATGTCCGCGCCGCACGCGCGACAGAATTTCGCGTCGTCCAAATTATGCACCGCACATCGCGGACAGTACATGCGCCCCCTCCAATGCAGCGAAAGAACTCTGGCTAAAACTTCTTCAAGTGCCTGTGATCATCGTCTCGCTTTTCTTCATACGTTCGTGCGCTTGCGGCGGTTCGTTGGCGCACGATCTCGTAGAGGACGACGCCGGCGGCGACCGACACGTTGAGCGATGTGATCCGACCGCGCAGGGGAATCCTGACCAGCGCATCGCAACGTTCGCGCACCAGCCGGCGCAAGCCCGCGCCCTCGCCGCCGAGCAGGAGCGCGCAGGGTTGCGTCCAATCCCAATCCGTATAGTCGATATTCGCGTCCGCATCCGTGCCGATGGTCCAGATACCCCGCTCCTTGAAGTCTCCGATGAGCCGCGCGATGTTCGTCGCACGCGCCACGGGCACATATTCGAGCGCGCCCGCAGCGGCCTTCGCCACCGTCTCGGTCAGCCCGACGGCGCGGCGTTCCGGCACAAACAAACCATGCGCGCCCGCGCATTCCGCCGTGCGAATGATTGCGCCGAGATTACGCGGGTCTTCCACGCCGTCGAGCACGAGGGCGAGCGGCGGGTCAGACGTGCCGACGCGCGCCGCCAGCGACTGCGTTAATTCGTCCGCGTCGTGATAAGCGACGGCGGCGACGTGAGCGACGACGCCTTGATGATTCGCGCCCGCGGCGAGCCGCCCCAACTCGGCGCGCGGCGCGCGGCGCACCAGCACGCGATTTTCTCGCGCCAGTTCAAACAATTCATGGAGGCGAGCTTCGCCCGCACCCTCGGCAATCGTGATCCGCTCAAGGCGTCTGTTGCCCGCGCGCAACGCTTCGAGCACCGGCAGCACGCCGTACAGATGCGACTCGTCGGGCGAACTTTCAATCCGGGACGCGAAACTTTCTCTCATCTCAACTGCGCGCCCTTCGCGCTCGCCGCGCTTATCGACGCCGCGCCGCGCTTCGGCGGGGCGCGACTCATCGCCTTGCGACCGGGTGCGTCGCGGCGTGTCGCGGTGCGATTCGGCGCGGCGCACATCATCGGGGCCGGGCGCGCGTCTCTGGCGCTCCACAGCATCGGGACGCGCGCCCGGCGGCTTCGGTTTATGGCGACGAAAATTTTTCATGTGGCGTGCGGGCGTTGGCGCGAACGAAAGTAATGAAGCAGGCGTCCGTAGCGCGTGAACTGTCTCTCGTTCGTCACGCTCGTCACAGCTTCGGAGTTATAGCGACCGGGGCCGAGGCGCTTCAAGTTGCCCGCCTGCGTCTGCTCCGCGAGCGGCCAGGCGAACTTCAAATAGTGACGCACGCTCCGGTATGAATCGTCGTAGGCGGCTCGCGCGGCCTGCGTGCGAAACGTCTCCACGAGATGCTTGAAATTCTCCGTCGCCAGCAACTTTTTTTCCGCGCCGAGACATGAATAGTCGAAGTTTTCGGCCATGATGCGCCAGTTAACCACAGAAGCGTTGAGGTAGAGATCGAGCACGCTTTCGTCATCGTGAAATTCGCGCGTCTCGACGATCTCATTCTCCGCACGCCGGCTGCGCCGTTCCTCCACCTCGATCCGTTTGCGCGCGATGTGCCCGGTTACGAGCAACTCGACCCGCGTCCATTCCACGCGTTCCGCCGCGCCCTCCGCGCTCGTCCAGCCGGTGAGCGCGTCGTCGCCGATCTTCAGCTTGCGAATACGCTTGGGCGCGTGCGTCTCGACCGCCAAATCCTGATCTGCGACGATCTCAACTTGCCATCCGGCAACGCGAAGTTTTCTTTCCACCAGCGACGCTTCATCGCGCGAGGCCGCGCGGGCGAGCGGCAGTGGCGTCTGCGCCTCGGCCATCCCGCGCAGTTGCCCCGCCTCCACATGCAACAACTGAACCGCCGTTGTGATCGCATCCGCACTGATCTGTTCGATTGCCTGCGGCAACATGACGACGTTATAGCCCTGCTCCCAAACCTCCAACGCTCTCAGCGTCGGGCGACGCAGATCATTGCTCGCATCGACGACGGGCAAATCCGCGCCGCAATAGAGACAGTTCATGCGGGTCGGCGGGTTGGCGCGCAGGCACGCCTCGCACGCCACCATTTCGGCGGGCGCGAAGGCGCGCGGCGCAGGCGGCACGCTCAATTCTTCTTCAAACGGCGGAATGTCTTCGTCTTCGGTTGACACAGCTTTCGGTCTCTCCGTTTCGTGATTATACGTTGCGGGCGCGGCTTTGCAATCGCTCTACCCAAGAGATATCCCGAAACGCTGACGGGGACGGAGCATTGCTTGCTTCATTCAATGCAGTATAATCGCCACTGTCAATATCCATCGGTTAATTCTCCCGCATCAAACTTTTATGCCACGAGCCTACATCGGGGAACTCAACGCGCCGGGCGACTGTTTGCGCCTGCTGCTCTTCGTGTCAATCGTCGTGCTGGCGGGCGGGTGCGCCGCCGGGTCGCGCGAGCCGAACGCATCGCGCCCGCGCGCCAATGAAGCGCCCTATCCGGTGATCTTTGCGGCCAACGCCGAGCGGCGCGAGCAGGCGCTCGTGGCGTGGGCTGCGCTGGCGCGCGATCAGAACTTACAGAATGAACCGCCGCCGCAGTTGCAACCGATCACAGCCACCATCAGCGCGCTCCCCGCGAGCGACGACGCCTCCTTGCGTCTTCCGCTCGTCGAGATCAACGACTCCGGCGGGGAGATAAAAGAGGACACGACGGAAGAGGCTCTGCGCGAATCGCTCCGGCGTTTCATCATCAGCGCGGGCGCACTGCTCGGCGTCGCCCCGCAAAACCTTTCACTCGTCGAGCGCAAAGACGACGCCGACGGTACGGGGCGAGCGCGCTATCAACAACAGCCTTTTCCCTATCCGCTGCGCGCGGGCTTCGGTGTGCTGGAGATCGCTTTCACCAAAGACCGCCGCGTGCGCTCGCTCTCCAGTACGGCGATCCCGGACACGGAACGCTTGAGCCGCGCCTTGACCAGCCTGCGCCCGCAGCAGTTAAGCGCCGATCAGGCGGGCGAGCGACTGCGGGGGCGTGCCTTCACTTACCCCGGCCTCGTTTCCCCGCAGACTTACACCATTGCGCCGGGTGATCCCGTCACCGCGCGCGAACTCGTCGTCTATCCCGTCCAACCCGCAGGCCGGGCGGGCGCGCTCGAATTGCATCTCGCATGGGAGATGGTGATCGGACGAGCGGGCAGCACACCTTTTCTCATCTATCTCGACGCCGTGACGGGCGACATCATCGAGGCGACCGCTCAGGCTGTGCAATCTGAAGAACGACAAAAACAGCAGTAATCGGCGCGGCGATTGTCAGGCGCGACACGTTTTCGCTTGACCTGATGCACCTCGCGGCGGCATCCTAGAGATCAATTAGAATTATGAAACTTCCGACTAAAAAAATTTTAACCACGGAGCGTGTTTTTGCATGCAGCATTTTGATCCGACGAATAATATTTCCTGGCAGTTAGGTTACAGGGGGAGAGTCGCGGTTTTTATCGATGGCAACAATCTTTTTCACGCAGCCCGCTTTCACAACATCGACATCGATTACAACAAACTCCTGCGCGTCCTCTTAGGCGACGGGCGGCTTCTCCGGGCTTTCTTCTACACAGGCGTCGATGTGGGCGCGGAACGCCAGCAAGGTTTTCTGCTCTGGATGCGCCGCAACGGTTTCCGCGTCATCCACAAGGAACTCAAAACCTTCTACGACGGCACGCGCAAGGCCAATCTCGACGTGGAGATCGCCGTCGATATGCTCTCGCTCGCCGGGCGCTACGACACGGCGGTGCTCGTCTCCGGCGACGAGGATTTCGTCTACGCCATCAACGCCGTCGCCTATAAAGGCTGCCGCGTCGAAGTGGCGGGCTTTCGTTCCAACAGCGCGCCGAAGTTGATCGATGTGGCCGACTATTTTATCGACCTCGGAGAGATCGCCGACAAAGTGCGCAAAGAACACACGCACGGCCCGCGCTACTATGAGCACCACCCGCACGAAGATTCACACACGCATTCATTCATGCCTTCCCCCGATGAGGTTATGCTGCCCGATAACAATCACCACGAACCGCAACCCCGGATCGCGACCGTGACCACGGCCATCGCCGAAATCGACATCACCGAAGATACAGAACACTTCAACTCCCACTCGGAATTTATCCGCATCACGGACGATCATTAACACAGAGGTCAGAGGTTAGAGTCAGTTGTTGTTTTCTAACCTCTAACCTCTGACCTCTAGCCTCTGCTCTTATGAAACTCTTTACTCTCTCGGAAGCCAATGCGATGTTGCCGACGGTGCGGCGCATTGCGGCGGCCATCTCCCGTGCGCACAATGAGATCGCGTCTTTGCAGGAGTCGGCGCGCGGCGCCGCAGATAAGGCGATGTTAGGCGGGGGCTTCATGGCGGAAGGGCCACAGTACGTGACGAGTTTGATCAGTCTCGCGGAGCACTCCGGGAAGTTGGAAGCTCTCGGCGTGCAACTCAAAGACTATGAGCACGGGTTGTTGGATTTCCCCTCCCTGCGCGAAGGGCGCGTCGTCCTGCTCTGCTGGCAACTCGGCGAAGGCGACCGCATCGAGTGGTGGCACGACCTCGAAACGGGCTTCGCCGGACGCCAACCCATCTAAAACATTAGGGGAAAGGGGAAGGGATGGAGGTAAAACTCCTTGCCGTAAGATTTCGAGGCTCGCGCTTCGTTCCAACTTTCTCTTTCCCCTTTTCCAATCCTGGTTTCCCCTATCTTGTGCCCTCCCGCCGCCCAACTACATTGATTTGTGTATTTTCTGATTGACGACTTAAAGTAATCTCTGATAGCATCCGCCGCGACTCCGCAAAGGGCTTGGGTTTACCGGCTTTGCCCGTCATCCCAAAGATTTCATTTTTAAGTTTTCCACAGGGGAGGCTCTCCGTCTATGCAGTGTGTCGTGTGCGGCGACATTTATTCCGAGTTGCTGGAAAATTGCCCCCGCTGCCCGCTACCAGACATCTGTGCCGCAGATGACGTTGCCTCCCCGTCTCCCGAAGAAAAGTCTATGCCAACTTCGACCAGTCACGAACATTACACCGCGAAAACCTCCTCCCGCGCGGCGAGCGAAGCGGTGAGTTCGACCCTCATCGAATTCCCCGGCGTGCCGCCCAAACCGCAGTGGCGCAAGGAACTGAGCGAGCGCGTGCGCGAGATACAACAACGCCGCGCCCTTGAAGCCGCACGCGAGGGGGAAACAGCCACCCGCGAGGGGGAAACAGCCACCACACTATCCGCCCGCCATGCGCCCGTTGCGGGAACGCCCGAAATGATGCCGGACGCAGCGGCTGAAACTTCCGCCTCCCCTCTCGGCCTCGTCCCCGCGCCGCCGGACGCGCCCAAACCGAACCCGCTCGTCGTCGCCGCGCTCAAACGCATTGAGCGCGCCCGCCAAACCACTCAGCACCCGCCGATGCCGCGCGCATCGAGAGGAGGAGCGGCCACGGCTGTCGCCCGCGTCGCCGAAGAGAGTTATCAAGCATCAATCGAGACAGCCATCGCTCCCGAAGTTGTCGCCGCCGCCACCGCTGCTCTGCCCGCGCAAGATGGGCTGACAAAGCGGGTCGAGCAGGCAGCAACGGCGATGCCGGAGAAGATAGAGAAGCCGGTCGAAGCCGCCCGCCCTGCGCCGCTCGCCATCGTACCCCCGACTCCGGCGACGAAAAGCGTGGAACCGGGCGAAGTTTCAGCCGCTAAACCGAGGCCGCGCCGCCACATCCCCGAAGTAGCCGACGAATCGATGCTCGCCCGCCTTGAAGCGCAAAGAATCGCCGCCGTGGCGACACTGCCCGCGCCGGAACTTTTACCAATCGACGACCATGCCCCCGTCTCAAGACGCATCGCGGGCGGCGTGATCGATCTGTTGGTCGTGGTCTTCGCTTCGACGCCGTTTGCGGCCATCATCGAACTCACCAATGGCAATTGGGCGGACCTGCGTGTCGCCGCTTCGATGGGCGGCATCGTCATCGTGCTGATGTTCATCTACCTGATGGCGGCCACGGCGCTCGCCGGGCGGACGTGGGGCATGTCGCTCGTCTCGCTGCACACCGTCGATGTCACCACCGGCATGGCTCCGACGACCGGCCAGTGCATGCGCCGCGCCTTCGGTTTCATGCTCTCGCTCGCGACGCTCGGCCTCGGATTGCTCTACGCCCTCTACGACGCCGAAGGCCGCGCCGCACACGATCATCTCTCCGGCACCATCGTCATTTCCGATTGACCTCAATACATTCGACCTGAGAAGGCTCTGCGCTGGACAGCAACGCAGAGCCTTCCTTTGTTCGTTGTCCGTCGTCAGTTGTCAGTTGTTCATTGTTTGTTGCTGTCTGGGTTCTCTCAAGTTCAGTAGTCAGCGCTTCTTTCTCTGTGCTTAACTACAACCTATCAATTTTATAGTCCGACGCGGCACTCACGAACAACGGACGACGGACGACTGACCGAGATGAACGATCAATTAATCGCTGACATCGTCGCCGAACTCGCGCCCGCGCTCGCCGGGCGGATGATGGGAAAGGTGTGGCAACCGTCGCGCGTCGCGCTCGCAATCGATTTTCGTTTGAGCGATGGCAGTTATTTGTTCATCGCCGCCGAACCCACCCAGCCGCGCCTCTATTTAATCGCGTGCACCGTGCGCGAACTCGAAAAGCAATCGCTCGGGCCGTCGAATTTCGTGCTGAGCTTACGCAAGCATCTCGGCGGCGCGCGGCTGCTCGGCATGAGTAAAGACGAGGGTGAACGCATCGTGCGGTTCTCCTTCGCCTCTTACGACGCAGTCGGCGACGCGCAGGATTTGACGCTCATCGCTCAACTCACCGGGCGCGCTGCGAATCTTCTGCTCCTCGATGCGGCGGGGCGCGTCGTCGATGCTCTGCGCCCGCCGCGCGGCGAAGGTCAGGAGATCGCGGACATCTATCAACCGCCGCCACGCGGCGAAGCGAGGCCCACGACGACGACGCGGACGCCGCCCTTCACACAGGGCGCACACGCTTCGCTCTCTGCCGCCGCCGATGCCTACTACCGGCAACTTGAAGCCGCACGCGCTTTCGACGCGCGCGCTGCCGCGCATCGCGCTCGCTTGGCGCAGACGGGCGAGAAGCGACGCAAGCTGCAACGCAATCTCGAACAGGATTTGACGGCGCACGGGGACGCCGATGAACACAAGCGCATCGGCGATCTGCTGCTCGCCAACATCACCACCGCCGAGCGGCGCGGCTCACGCGTGCGCCTGACGGATTACTTCGCCGCCGACGCTCCTGTGATCGAATTGGAGATCGACGAGCAGGCCAGTTTGCCGGAAGAGGCCGCACGCCGTTTTGCGCGCTACACGAAGGCCAAACGCGCCGCGCAGGAGACGACAGCGCGGCTCGCGGAGTTGCGCGCGGAACTTGCCGCGCTCGACCGCAGCCGGCAGGAACTCGAACGCATCTGTGCGGCGCGCGATGAAGCCGCGCTCGCCGACTTCGACGCTTCATCACACAAAGCGAAAGGCGCTTTGGGGCAAGGGGCACAAGCGGCACAAGGGGCGCGAAGCGGCGCGACTTCAGGCGGAGCGCACCCCCGCCATACTAAGGCGCAAACAAAAGCGGCGCAGAACGTCGCGGGCGCGCGGCGTTATCGTTCATCGGACGGCTATGAAATCCTCGTCGGGCGCGCGGCGAAGGATAACGATCAACTGACGTTCAAAGTCGCGCGCGCGCACGATCTCTGGCTGCATGCCGCCGACTATCCCGGCTCGCACGTCGTCGTGCGCAACCACGCGCGCACCACAGACGTACCGCACCGCACTGTCATCGAAGCCGCGCAACTCGCCGCCTTTTTCAGTCAGGCCAAAGCGGATGCGAAAGTCTCTGTCCATTACGCGCTGCGCAAGTTTCTCTCCAAGCCCAAAGGCGCCGCGCCGGGGCTGGTCCGCATGTCCAGTTTCCGCACCCTGCTGGTCGAACCGCGCGAGAGCGTCGAACGCATTTGACGATTCTCTATCACAACTCCTGCGTGTCAATTCGCGAGCATCCCTTTGCAAAAGGCGCACAGTTTCGCCACGTCGTTCCGCTATTCTCCCGGCGATATTCTGAAACGCAAAAGGGTCATCAATATTTATGAGCACAAACTTCGTCGAACCTTTGGAAGAATTCGCCACCAATCTGCTCGACAATCTCGCCGATGCGATTGTCGGCGAGGCTTCAACCCTGCGCGACGGGACGGAGCACGCGGGCGTCGAACTGCCGCGCGATCTCTACGCGCACAAAGAGGCGCAAACCGAATGGTGGTACTACACCGGACACATGCAGACGGCGAACGGCGGTCGCCGCTTCGGGTTTGAACTCGTCTTCTTCAAGCGACGCACCGACCTCGACCGCTTCGGCGTCGTGCCCCTGCGCCTCATTGCGAACCCGCTTTATCTCGCGCACTTCGCGGTCACGGATGAAGCGCGCACGCGCTTTCGCTATGAACATCGCAAGAGCGCGAACAGCCCCTTTGATCCTCCGGCGGAGATGAGCGCGCACCGCTACTATTTGAAACTCGGTGACTGGACGATTCGCGAAGCCCACGGATTGCACCTCCTGCGCGCCACGCTCGGCGACGATCTCATTTTTGAAGTCGCCCTGCGCCCGACGAAGCCCGCCGCGCTCAACGGCCACGAAGGCATCGGCGTCAGTTTCAAAGACCACGGCGAGGCATCGCGTTATTTTTCCTTCACGCGGATGGAAGCGGAAGGCGACATCACATGGCACGGCGAGACGCAGCACTGCACGGGCGCGGCGTGGATGGACCGGGAGTTCGGCACATGGCGAACGACCGAAAAGAATAAGGGCTGGGATTGGTTCAGCCTCCAGCTTGAGACGGGCGCGGAATTGATGGTCTATCACATCCGCGACGCGGCGGGCGAGCCTTCGGAGTTTTCGAGCGGCACGTATGTGGATGCGGCGGGCAACGCCACGCACCTCGGGCGGGCGGACTTCGTGCTTGCGCCGACTGCCCACTGGAAGAGTCCGCACACAGGCGCGACTTATCCGGGCGGCTGGCGGCTGCGCGTGGCGCGATTCGGGATCGATGTCGAAGTCATTCCCGTGATGCCCGACCAGGAACTCGACACGCGCGGCACGACGATGATCATTTACTGGGAGGGCGCGTGTACGGTGCGTGGTCGTCACGGCGAAGCGGAGACAGAAGGACGCGCTTACGTTGAACTCGTCGGCTACGACCTCTCGCACGAGCAGCCGTCCATCACCACATTCCTCTTCGGCAGCGCGCTCGACCGCCGCTGGCGCAGCATTTTCGGGTGAAGGCAAAACAATTCCGACTACTTTTGCCTGTGCTTCCAAACAATTCCAACTACTTTTGCCTGTGCTTCCAAAATCATCTGTGCTGTCTGGCAACTCAACATTCTCTATCATTCGCGTTCGGCGGCAGGCAGGCTACGGAAATCGTGCATCGCTGTTCGATATCAGTAACGGCGCGTGCGCCTGCGCTCCCCGAGCAATGCCGAATGTGGCTTTCCCTTTCAACATTTAGCACGACTCCCCGGTTCAGCCGATGGATCATCCGGCGTGGCATGTAGGTTGCCAGTGTTATAAAACGAACCACACTGATTGAACTCTCTCCGCCGGTGTGTGAGCAGCCGTCTTCAGACAATTGATGTGCTGTTCAAATCAAACTTGAAGGGAAAGGGTTGAATAATGAAAAAGGTTCTTTTATTGAGTGTCATCGCATTGCTGATGGGAGCGTCCGGCGAAACTTTTGCGCAGGGTCGCAATGGCAGCGGGCGCATCGACAACCGCCGAGACCGTGAACGCATCCAGCGCGGCATCCGTTCCGGTCGAATCACACGCGATGAAGCGCGTCAGATACGTGAACGCGAACGCCAGATTCGCGCCGAGCGGCGTGGCTATCGTTCCGATGGCACGATCACGCGCGAAGAGCGGCGTGAGATTCGCCGTGATGAACGGGAACAGGATCGCTACATTCGTTCCCAACGCCGCAATGACGACCGCCGCCCGCGCTCCGGTCGTGATAACGATGATGATCGCAGACGCGGCAATGGCTACTATCGTCGCGGGAGAGGCTCACGGAGCCATCCGGTTTTCGGAGACCGCAACCGCAGACGCAATAACTAGCAATCTCCGATTAACGTCGGAACTTTCTATCGAGAAAGCCCGTGCCAGCTAAACTGGTGCGGGCTTTTTTGTTGCCTTCAATTCAAACTGAAGTTGCTTCAGATTTGCCGGACGATCAAGAATACCATCATGAAACCATTGATTGCCCAATCACGAGACACTTCAGCAGAACTATTCACGCGCGCCGTCGAACTCATCCCCGGCGGCGTCAATTCGCCCGTGCGCGCTTTTCGCGGCGTCGGTGGCACGCCGCGTTTTATCCGCGAGGCCCGGGGCGCGACGATGACCGACGTGGACGGGCGCACTTACATTGATTACGTCGGCTCGTGGGGGCCGATGATTCTCGGCCACGCCGACCCGGAAGTAATCGCCGCTTTGCACGACGCGCTCGGGCGCGGCACGAGCTACGGTGCGCCGACCGAACTTGAGAGTGAGATGGCCGCAGAGATCATCGACGCCGTGCCGTCAATCGAGATGGTGCGGATGGTCAACAGCGGCACGGAAGCGACGATGTCGGCCATCCGTCTCGCGCGCGGCGTCACGGGTCGCACGAAGCTCGTCAAGTTTGAAGGTTGCTATCACGGCCACGGCGATTCGATGCTCGTGCGCGCCGGTTCGGGCGTCGCCACGCTCGGTCTGCCGGACAGTCCCGGCGTTCCCCCCTCGCTCGCGCAGGAGACTTTAACCGTTCCCTTCAACGACCCGGACGCCCTGTCTCGCATCTTCGATGAACATGGCGAACAAATCGCCGCCGTCATCATCGAACCCGTCGTCGGCAACATGGGCTGCGTCGCGCCGCGCGATAATTACCTGGGACTGGTGCGCAACATCACGACTCGTCATCAGGCCCTGCTCATCTTTGACGAAGTGATGACCGGCTTTCGCCTCGCGCGCGGCGGCGCGCAGGAGTTGTACCGGGTGACGCCCGACATCACCACGCTCGGCAAGATCATCGGCGGCGGCCTGCCCGTCGGAGCCTACGGCGCAAGCCGCGACATCATGAGACACATCGCGCCCGCCGGCCCCGTCTATCAGGCGGGCACGCTCTCCGGCAACCCGCTCGCCATGACCGCCGGACTCACTACGCTCAAACGCCTGCGCGACCCCGCCGTCTACGAACGACTCGAACGCGCGGGCGCGCGTCTCTCCGCCGGACTCAGCGACGCCGCCAGCGAAGCCGGACTGGAAACCGTTATCAACCGCGTCGGCTCGATGTGGACCACCTTCTTCACGGGCGAAGCCGTCACGGATTGGACCACTGCGAACAAAAGCGACCGCGACCTGTACGGCAGATTCTTCCACGCCATGCTGCGGGAAGGCGTCTATCTCGCCCCCTCCCAATTCGAGGCGGGCTTCATCGGCCTGGCGCACACGGATGAACTGCTCGACCGCACCATCGCCGCCGCCCGCGCCGCCTTCGCCAGCGTCACGCAATAGGAATCGATAAACGCGCCGGAGCGTTAGGAGTCACGGCTTCTACAGGAGCGGCAGTTCGGCGTGAAAGGTCGTGCCCGCGCCGGGCGCGCTCTCGACGGAAATTGTGCCGTCGTGTTGTTCGACGATCTTTTTGACGACGGCGAGGCCGAGGCCGGTGCCGCGTTTTTTGGTGGAGAAGAAAGGTTCAAAGATACGCGCGCGGGTCGTGTCGTCCATGCCGCTGCCATGGTCTGTGATGGTGATGCGGGCGCGCGGTGCGTTCGTGGCGGGGTGGTTGCCGTTGCCGTCCGAAGCAGTGCCGGCAAGCAGCGCGGTCGTGATCGTGATGGGAGAACTTTCGCCGCCGGCGTCGAGGGCGTTGGCGAGGAGGTTGACGAAGACCTGGCGCAGTTGGTCGGCGTCGAGTTCGCCGACGAGCGCTTCGCGTGTGTAATGCTTCTCGATGGGTGTGCGCTTGGTTTGAATCAAGTCGGCAACGAGTTCGAGGCTGGCGTCGAGCAGTTCATGGACGTTCGTCGTTTCGCGCGTTAACTTTTTCTCGCGCGAAAACTGTGTCACATCAATCGTCAACTTGTTCAAGTGGTCGATGCCGCGTTCGACGAGATCAATTGTCTGATGCGCTTCTCCCGGCTGCGTCATGTCGCGCAGCATGGCGACGCCGAGCCGGATACTCCCCAGTGGATTCTTGATCTCGTGTGCCACCTGCGCCGCCGCCTGCCCGACCGCCGCAAGCGAAGCTTTACGACGCAGTTCGGCTTCGGCCTCGACCGTCTTCGTCACGTCCACGAGCGTCAGGATTTGCCCGTGCCCGCCGTCGATTTCGAGCGGCGACGAATAGACTTCAAAAGTGCCCGCGGCGTCTCCGTCTTCACCCGCCAACAGCCAACGCCCACGATACGTCGCTTCCTCAACGCGCGAGGCGGTCGAGGCCGCGAACATCTTGAGCACATCGGGCGGGGCGAAATAGTCATGAAGTGCTGTGCCGACAGAGGTTTTGGGGAAGAGTTGGAAAAAGCCGGCGTTCGCGCTGCGAATCCGATTCTGGCCGTCAATCGCAACCACCGCGCTGACCATCCCTTCAAGCATCTGCGAACTGAACTGCCGCTCGCGCCGCGATTCTTCGAGGCTCCGGCGCACCTGCCGGAAACGCCGCTGCACTTCCCAGATGGTCGCCGCCGCGATGAGCGCGCTCACCAAAACGGCGAGCCATGTGAGCAGTCGAATCTGGCGCGCGGATTCGTTTGACAGCATCAATCTCTGCCGCTGCAATTCTTCCTGTTCTTTATTGAGTTCGTTGAAGAAAGCCTCCAGACGCGCTTCGAGAGGACGAAAATTCACGAAGCCTGCGACGGAATATTGCTCGGCATCCATCGTGCTCTCGATGTACGTGGCCGCCTCTTGGCGAAAGGCTTTTCCCTGCTCGGTCTGGGCGAGCGGGAGATGCTCGAAGAGGGAGATTTGCTGCTGCGCTTCGCCGCGCGCGCGCCGCAGTTTCAGATCGAACGGGTTGACGATGCCGCCGCCCGCCTGTCGCGTCCCGCGCTCGCGGGCTTCGTTGTCGAGTTGCACGAGCGCCGTCCGCAAGTTGGTCATAAGTTTCGTGCGGCGGGCTAATTGCTGATCGCGCCGCTGCACCTCCGCGCTCACCTCCTGCACTTTCTCCACACTCAGATAACCGAGTCCGAACACCAGCAAGATCAGCAACACGAAGGAGACGAGCAACGTCGGCAGGGTCGGCGCAAGCGGTTCCCTCACAAACGAAGGCACGCCGCCGACGCCGCCCGCGCGGGCGTTCGTAGTCGCCGCCGCGCGCGGCTCCGCATCCGACGGCAGGCGACTATAAACCACGCGCCCGCCGTTCGCCCCCGGCTCTGTTTTGGCTTTCTGTTCTTCAGACATAAAGACGGTGACAAGTTGACGAGTGACAAGTGACGAGCCGGAACAAGTCTTGAAACTTGTCACTCGTCACTTATCACCTGTCACTTCTTGGTGTCCATCCAATTCTTCCCCGCGCCGACTTCGACTTCGAGGGGCACATCGAGTTCGACCGCCGATTCCATTTCACGTTTCAGGAGGGCGACGACCCCGGCCGCCTCTGACTCCGGCGCTTCGATGAGCAGTTCGTCATGCACCTGCATGACCATCCGCGCCGCAAAATTTTCGCGCCGCAACGCTTCGTCCACCTTAAGCATCGCGATCTTGACGATGTCGCTCGCCGTTCCCTGAATCGGCATGTTGATGGCTTCGCGTTCGGCGCGGGAGCGAATCTGGCCGTTGCGGTCGTTGATGGTCGGCAAGGGGCGGATGCGCCCGTAGATCGATCTCACGAGACCTTTCTCGCGCGCCTCCTCCGGCACTTTGTCCATGAACTCGCGCACGCCTTTGTAAGTGGTGTAGAAATCGTCGATCACCTGCCGCGCCTCTTTGCGCGAGATGCCGACGCGCTGCGACAGGCCGAAGGGTTCGACGGCGTAAGCGATAGCGAAGTTGACGATCTTGGCGAAGCGGCGTTTCTCTTTCAGTTCCTCTTTGGTCCGGGCCTTGAAGACGAGTTGCGCGGTGCGCGTGTGGATGTCTTCGCCTTTCTGGAAAGCTTCAAGCATGACGGGGTCGCGCGTGATGTGCGCCAGGAGACGTAGTTCGAGTTGCGAATAATCGGCGGAGACGAAGACACAATTTTCTTCGGGGACGAAGGCGCGGCGAATGCGCCGACCGAGTTCAGTGCGATTCGGGATATTTTGCAGATTGGGTTCCGAACTCGAAAGTCGTCCCGTCGCGGTCACGGTTTGATTGAGTTGGCTGTGAATGCGCCCGTCCGCGCCGAGCAGGGCGGGGAGCGCATCGGTGTAAGTGGTTTTCAGTTTGTCGAGTTCGCGGTATTCGATGATGAGGCGCGGCAGTTCGTATTTCAGCGCGAGTTCGTCCAGGACGGCGCGGTTGGTGGAAACTTGCCCGGTCGAAGTTTTGCGCCCCGAATTGATGTTCAACTCTTCGAGAACTTCGCCGACCTGTTTGGGCGAATTGATCTTAAATTCGCGCCCCGCCTCCCGGTAAATACGCGCGGTGAGTTTCTCCAACTCTGCGCCGAAGAAGGTTGACAACCCGGCGAGCACCTGCGTATCGACGCGCAGGCCCGCGTGCTCCATGCGATGCAGCAGCGGCGCGAGCGGCAGTTCGATCTCGGTGTAGATGGCTTCGAGTCCCTGTTCGAGAATGCGTCCGTGCAAAACGTCGGCGGTCTGCACGGTGAAGTCCGCGGCTTCGGCGGCGCGCCAGTGCGCCTGCGTCCAACCTTCCGGCGGGTCGGTCCACCCGTCTCCATTGACGGCCTCGCGCGCGAGGTCCGCGAGGTCATACTTGCTGCGAATCGGGTCGAGCAGATAGGCCGAGAGCAGCGTGTCGTCGGTGACGCCCTCGATCTCGATGTTCAAATGCGCGAGCAGCGCGACGGCGCGTTTGAGATCGTGGACGGACTTGGAGAGCAAGCCGTTGGCTAACACATCGCTGAGCGGCTCGAAGGCTGAGGCAGCGCCGCCTGCAAAGTTTTCCAGGTCGATGAAAGCGGACGTGTGCGCCGCCGTCGAGATGGCGACGCCGGAAGGCGCGGCCTGATCCCGGCTCGCGCCCTGCTGCCCCGCGCCCGCCGGCGTCGAATCGGCGACGGCGAAACTCCAGTGATCCACCTCCCAGAGTTTGCGCACGAGGTGGTCGAGTTCTTCGCGCGTCGTGATGCGCGTGTAGCGGCGCGCGTGTGTTTCGCCTTCCAGCCCTGAAGCGGCGTCGGCGAATTCGCGCGTCAGCGATTGAAACTCCAGTTCTCGGAAAAGTTTGTAAGCGGCGGCGCGGTCGGGCGGCCTGGCGCGCAGTTGGTCGAGGTCGAGTTTGATATTAACGTCGGTCTTGATGGTGGCGAGTTCGAGCGATTGCCGGATGAGCGGGGCGTTGTCGCGCAGCGATTCGCGATAAGTTTTGTGCTTAACCTCTTCCCAACTCTGCAAAGCGTTCTCAATCGAGCCGAACTGTTTGACGACTGCAACCGCGCCCTTCGCGCCGATGCCGGGCGCGCCGGGGATATTGTCCACCGCATCGCCCATCAAGCCGAGCAGGTCAACGATCTGACCGGGCGGCACGCCGAACTTATTTTCCACCCACGCCTCGTCGCACCATTCGACGGGCGGCACCGGCTCTTTGCGTTTGACGTTCTGCGAATTCTGCCGCATGCACACGACCAGCGGATCGCTGACAAGTTGGCACATGTCCTTGTCGTTCGAGACGATGACGGCTTGCAACCCTCTCGCCGCCGCCTGCACGGCGAGCGCGCCGATCACGTCGTCGGCCTCGAAGCCCGGGACGTTCAAGATCGGGATATTGAATGCCCCGCAGACGCGCATGATGAAAGGAATCTGCGACGCGAGTTCGTCGGGCATCGCCGCGCGATTGGCTTTGTAGCCCACGTCCATTTCGTGGCGAAACGTCGGCGCTTCAGACTCGAAGACGGCGGCGATATAAGCGGGTTGCTCGTCGGCAAGGAGTTTGCGCAGCATGTTGGTGAAGACGAAGACGGCCTGCGTGACCTGTCCGCTGCTGCTCGTGAGCGGTTCCACGCGCCCGCCCATCGGCGCGAAGAACGCGCGGAAGATGTGCGAGAACGAATCGATCAGATAGACGCGCTCAACCGGCGTCTCGGCAGCGGAAGACTTTGGGCTCGGCATTTGTTATCGAATGATATGAGAAGCGGCGACGGGTGACAAGCGAATTGGCGCGGCTCAATCGCGTGCATACCGCTCTCTCAAAATCTCATCCCAACGGACACAGAGCGAGCCGCCCGACAGTTCGGCAAGACCTATCGGGCGGCTCTCGTTTCTCTTCTTTTTACCGCCAGCTACGGCGCAGCCACCAGAAACACATCCCATGCCCAGCGCCCGGTCTTCGCCCCCTGTGCGTCATCTATCTTCGCACGATACCTGAACTGATTACCGTATTCATCAGTGCGCTTGGATTCTTTGTAGTTCAGGTGCAAAGTAGAGACGTTAAATAAACTCAACGTACAATTTCACCTTAATCAATGTCCTCAATTTCCTTTTCCCTCATGTATCTGAGAAGAAAGTCAGACGTTTCCTCTGATAGAGCGAGTTTCTTCGTTTTGTTGGGAGCTAACTTTTTAAGCGTCTTCGCTTCCTGTTCGGCTCCCGGCGTGCCCGGTCTTACCCCGAACCAAAGCATCAGACGCAACGGGGCATCCATTTTGCCCGTCGGGGCGATCTCCAGCTCGACTCTCAGATGCACGATTGACTTGTCGTGAGTGTTCCTGAACTCAAGATTAGTGACTTCAGCCAGTCCTTACCTGCAAAGATACTATCTTTGAAGCGAGCGGGTTGCCCTTCGATTTCCAGGCTCACGATCTCCACCGGCCCTTCAAACTCGGCTTGTTCTACGGTTCTGTGCTTAAGATTTTGTCCCTGCACGAATAAGGCTGTCGTGCAAAAGAAAGCAAGAAGCATGGTCATCTTGTGAAGCGATATTCTCATTCCTGATCTCACTTGTTAACGATTGAAGAATATGAGATTGACGGAATCTGGTGAGGATTCGTCAACAGAACTTGAAGACGCGAGGCGTTTATACGCTCAGCATATTCGAGTGTCAATGTTTCTCTGAAGGACGACTGCATAGTTACTTGCAGGGAACAGCAAAAGCACTTGCAAGGAACAGCGAAAAAAGTGTCCGCCACGATTTTAACTGTGGCTCTTGCGCCGCGCTTTAGCCACTTGAATGTTGCCGTTATGCCACACTCGTCGGCAGGACGGGTAGTGTGAATTTCGAGGTTCGCTTGATTTTGCAGCTTGGCTTGATGCGGCATGAGCATTGCTCTATTTGTTGCCGTTCCACAGAAGATGCGCGGCTATCCCAAGCAGCGACGCTGAAAGGATGAAACCCCCACTTTTGATCAAACAAACCACGATTGGCGCGCCAATCGAGACGAGCGGGCTGGGCTTGCACACGGGCGTGCCCGTCCATGTGCGTCTGCTGCCCGCCCCCCCCGACACCGGCTACATCTTCCTGCGCACCGACCTCGACAACTTCGAGATTCCGGCCACCATCGAGTACGTCGCGCGTTCGAGTTATGCGACGACCTTGATGCGCACAGGGGTGACGCTCTCCACGGTCGAGCATTTGCTCGCAGCGCTGCGCGGCGGCGGCGTGGACAACGCCTACATCGAAGTCGATAACCTCGAACTGCCGATCATGGACGGTTCGGCGGAAGCCTTCACCGAGTTGATCGAGCGCGTGGGCGTCGTCGAGCAGCGGGCGACGCGCCTCGCCCTGCGGGTGCGCGAGAAAGTGGCAATCGCGGAAGGCAATCGCCGGATCAGCGTCGAACCCTGCGATAATTTCGAGATCGAGTGCATGATCGATTTCCCGCACCCCTTGATCGGCGTGCAGCGCATGAGTTTCGCCGCGCAGGAGCCGGCGGCTTTCGGGCGCGAGATCGCTTCGGCGCGCACCTTCGGCTTCACGGACGAGATCGAAGCTTTGCGCCGCGCCAATTTGATTCGCGGCGGTTCGATTGATAACGCCATCGTGCTCACGCCCGACGGCATGTTGAATTTGACGGGCTTGCGCTCGCGCGACGAGTTTGTGCGCCACAAGATTCTCGACATCATCGGCGACCTCGCGCTCCTCGGCATGCCGCTTCTCGGACTTGTCCGCGCCGAGCGCAGCGGCCATCTCTTTCACGCCATGTTGATGTCGAAATTGCTGCGCGACGACGCGGCATGGGAAGTGGTTGATATGCCCGCTCCCGTCTTCGCGCACGCCAACTGAAGAAAAATTTGTCACGAAGTTTGTCAGTTTCGTCTCCCGTCCGCGAGCGATTCGAGCGCATTCGCGGAAGCCGACAATCAAGTTCAGGTAAGCCGGAGAACGTTTGACTCGCTCGCGCGATTCGTCGTAAAACTTTTCTGTGTCGCCGCGCCGCCGCCGAGCAATCGCTTCCACAGTTAGTTCCCCCGAAGAGAGTCCCCGTTTATGTCTACCATTAGCCCGCAGACGAAGCCCTCCATGCCCGCAGTCGAATTGAAGTCAACGCGCCGCTTCTCTCTCGCCTCGCTCACTCACGCGCTCGCGTCCCTGATGAGCGCGCCCACGCAAAGCGATCTCGATGCGCTCTTACAAAAGTTGGAGCTGGAGCCGCAAGAGTTGCGCCCGCATATAGGCTTCAAACCGGGTACGTACACGCGGCACCGAATTTTTCGCAGCGACCTGTGCGAGATGCTGGTCCTGTGCTGGCTGCCCGGACAGCGCACCGCGATTCACGACCACAACGGTTCCTACGGCGCGATTCGCATCTGTGAAGGCGAGATGGCGGAAGAGATTTTCGCGCTCAGCGCGGAGCGCGGGCTGATGCACGAGGTCACGTACCCGCGCGCCGCCGGAGAAGTGACGGGAACGGGCGTGCCCGACATTCATCGCATCGGCAACCCCGACGGTAGCGCACAGAAGATGGTCACGATTCACATCTATGCGCCGCCCCTCGTCAGGATTCACACTTATCAACCCGGCAGCACGCAGGTCGGCGAATGTTGGCCGGACGATCCGAACAATCCGGCCAATACCTAAACCTCTTAAAGCAGTTATAGCTGCTACTCCTCACGCACAAACTCATAAACGATTCGCAGGCGCAGTTGGCCCGGCAGGATTTCGTGGCGCACTTCTCGTGCGCGCAGGCGCAGGGCCGCGCCGCTCGAAACTTTCGTCATCGAGAGGCGCGCCGAGAGTTGGTCGGCGCGCAAAATTTCGACCGGATTGACGCGCGCATCGAGCGCGTCCTGCACCAGTCCCGTGATGCCGTCGCCGAAGAGCGTTGGGATTTTCTTCAAATGCACCGCTTTGACTTCGACGCGCGCCGTCAGTGCCTGCTTCGCCTGATCGAAACTGAGATTGAGGTTCGTCTCCGCCCACCCTTCAAATCTCAAACAGCCGACGAGCGGCGCGCTGTAAGCGCCGCTGAAAGCGACGGGCGCGAGGATGCGGCCCGGTTGAAAGCGCACCGCCGTGCGTGTGCCGCTCATCTCGCGCGCCAACACGATCTCGCTCGCGCAATTATTCCTGCCGCCGCCTTTCGCGAGCGGAAAGGCGGGCGGGTTCGGGAGCGTGAACATCGCTTCGAGCAGCGCGTTGAAAAGCTGCTCGTCGAGCGCCACGACCACCTCGCCCGCCGGAATCGCTTTCGCCTCGCGCGGTCTGGTGTCGGCCTGCGCCCCCCGCACGACGAAACCATGCGCGGCGAGCAACACCAACGCCCACAAGAGCGCATTGACGAAATGAAAAAATGTTTGCGTCTTGAACCCGGTGAGTAACAATCGGGGAGATGAAAGGCGCGTCCGGCTTCTTATCAATTTATTGGGCGTCATCGTGATTCTCGTTTGGAGACCCCTGCATTTATGCATGGGGAGGAAAACGCAGCCACTGCGAACAGGCTTTTAACTGTTCGCTTCAACTCTCCATACTTGACGAGTTGTGGTAAAATGGCGGCGTGAAGTTGATCGTCAATCTCAAGTTGCAACCAACGCCGGCGCAAGCTAAATCCTTGCGCCAAACGCTTGAGCGTGCAAACGAAGCCTGCAACTGGATTAGCGCGCAAGGCTGGCAGACGACGCCGAAACCAACGCTTAAACAGTTCGCTTTGCATAAACTGACGTACCACGAAGCAAAGGCGAAGTTTGACTTGACGGCGCAAATGGTTGTGCGCTGCATCTCGAAAGTTGCTGACGCTTACAAGTTGGATAACAAACGCCTTCGCACGTTCAAACGACACGGTTCGATTGCCTACGACGATAGAATTATTCGCTTCACGAAAGACGAAGCGGTGAACATCTGGACAGTTGCCGGACGCGAGACAGTTCCGTTTCAGTGCGGTGACTACCAGCGCAAGTTGCTGCCATTTCGGAAGGGTGAAGTTGATCTTGTATTGCGCAAGGGCAACTATTACTTGAACGCGGTGTGTGAAGTTGAAGCCGCGCCGCCGATCAATTCTGATGATGTGATAGGAGTGGATTTCGGCATCGTCAACATCCTGACGGACTCGGACGCGACGGTACGTAGCGGCAAACAGGTTGATGAGATTCGCCGTACTTTCGCGCATCGGCGGCGCAACCTGCAACGTAAAAGCACCCGCGCCGCGACGCGCAAGTTGAAACAGATAGCAGGCAAGCAAGCTGATTTTCAGCGCACTGAGAATCACAGAATCAGCAAAGAGATAGTTCAAGTTGCTAAACGCACCGGACGCGCAATTGCGATAGAAGATTTGACGCATATTCGTGAACGGGTAACGGCCAACAGAAAGCAACGAACGAGATAGAGTAATTGGGGATTTGCGCAATTGCGCACCTACATCGAATACAAGGCACAACTCGCGGGCGTGACGGTGTACGCGGTTGACCCGCGCAACACCTCGCGCCAATGCGAGCGGTGCGGTTGTATTGATAAAAAGAATCGTCAAACTCAGTCCCTTTTCCTCTGCATCTCTTGTGGCTATGCCCAAGATGCCGACATTAACGCGGCTCGCAATATACGAGTCAGGGGGCTGTCAGCGTCCCGTGAAGGTCTCGGCTTGGTAGCTAGAGACAAGCCCCTGGCTTTAGCTATGGGGTAGTTGACTCATCCTTCTCTCTATAGCCCGCTACGCACGATGTCATGCAGCCGCAACAGCCCGACTGAGCGCCCCGCTTCATCGACGACGGGCAGCACGGAGATTTGCGACGGGCGATCTTCCATGAGTTGCAGCGCGGCGTAGGCGAGCGCATCGGGCGCGGTCACGAGCGGATGGCGCGTCATGATGTGGCGGCTCGTGAGCGTTTCGAGATCGGCGAGGCGGCTGCGCCCCAGCGCGCGGCGCACGTCGCCGTCGGTAATGATCCCGGCCAGTTGCCCGTCGCCTTCCACCACATTGACCGCGCCCAAGCCGCCGCGACTGATCGCCTGCACCACTTCGAGCAACGGCGCATCCGTCGCAATCGTCGGATTCTCCCCGCCGCCGTGCATCACGTCGGCGACGCGCAGCATCAGCCGTTTGCCGAGCCGCCCCGCCGGATGATTGAGCGCAAAATCCTCCGGCGTCAACTTTTTGCAGTCCATCAAAGTCAACGCGAGCGCGTCGCCGATGGCGAGCGCGACCGTGGTGCTCGTCGTCGGCGCGAGATTGAGCGGGCAGGCTTCCTTGTCCACGGAAGCATCAAGCCGCACGTCCGCACGCGCGGCCAAAGTCGATTGGAGGTTGCCGACGACCGCGATGATCGGCGCTTGGCGGTGCTTGAGAAACGGAATCATCGCGAGTATCTCATCGGTCTCGCCGCTGTTGCTGATGACGATGACAACATCGGCGGGTGTGATGATGCCGAGTCCGCCGTGGAGCGCGTCCGACGGATGGAGATGGACGGCGAGCGTGCCCGTGCTCGTCAAGGTCGCCGCGATCTTCTGCGCCACGTTGCCCGATTTGCCGACGCCCACCACCACCACCTTGCCCGCACACGAGGCCAACAACCCGACCGCCCGCTCAACCTCCGCGCGCTCGATGCGCCGCGCGGTTTGGGCGATGGCGTCGGCCTCCAAAATGAGAAAGCGTTTGAATTCCGTAAAGTGATTTTGCTCAACCATGCGAGACTTTCAACTGTGGCTCGCTCTCCTGCTTGAGTTTCGAGCATACGACAAAAGCTGCCTGCTGTCCGTGGTCAGTTGTTTGTGATCAAGCACGCGAGTTGCTGAAGATTCACCCGCACCACGGACCACGAACCACGGACAATTATTCTTCCATCAAGTGGTCTGCGCGACTGTAAGCGGGGCCGCACACGAGGAGCAGGCGCATCGGTTCGTCGCCCGTATTCTCCAGCGTATGAATCGTGCCGCGCGGGATGAAGACGGCATCGCCCGCTGCCACTTCGCGCGTCTCGGTCGCGACGGTCATGCGCCCGCGCCCTGCCAGCAGGTAATAAATTTCTTCGGTCTCCACATGATGATGCCGCCCGACACTTGCGCCCACGGGCAACACCTCCTCGGCCAGACTACACAACTCGATCTCGGACGTGGTGCGGTCAATGAGCGGGCGAATCTCCGACCCGTGCGGCGTCTCGATGACGGCGGCTTGTTGGCGATTGACGATGAGCATAAGCGTGACTTTGAAAAATCCTTCCGTCCCGGCCAGATTGTCTCCGAACCTTCCTGATGTAGCCTCACGGCGCGGCAGGTGTCAAGCGGCGACGCTGGCACGCGCGGCGCGGCCTATGTTATGTTACGTGCCCGCAGCAAATCTTGTGCGCCCGTAGCTCAGTGGATAGAGCGCTTGCCTCCGGAGCAAGAGGCCGTAGGTTCGACCCCTACCGGGCGTATCAATCAAGCCGGACCTTATTAACCATCCCCGGCGACTCCCGCGCCTCCTTGCTCGTGACATGAGAACGCTATTTCCACATTGACATTGGGCGCGAGGTTGCTGTCATCAGGATTTCTCGGGTTCCGTGTGGGTATCGGGTTCATCAGACCGTTGCCGCATCCTCACACAGTCGATTTCAATTGTAGATTGAGACGCGTTTTGCTTACACGAGCGGCACGGCCTTCGTGTTACTATCATCTTGCAAACTCAACCTGCGCGTGTCCTGAAACAACGCCCAACTCACGGAGGCATACACTAATTTCCGTCGTCTCAAAAATGTTGCTCTCCTAACGAGCATTTAGAAATCGACTTAATGTGTCGCTCGCGCTACGTCAGAATTGTCTCACACGCTCCGGCGGAGAAGTTCACTACCGGCTTTAAAATCATTTCCTTAACTGCATTTCAGGATAAAGCATTGTTTTCACCAACAATACGGCGCACGCGTTGCCGGTCTCAATTACTTGCTGCCCTGTAGATGCAGAATATTGATTTCATCTGAAAGGGACACAAGTTGTCCTGCGCGCCAAACTAAACTGTTTTTTACGATGAGAGACAGAAACAACAACAGCACAGAACGTGTCCATACACGAGCATATGCCCGGCTCGATCTGATTCACAGAGAGGTCAGCGCAGGCCGCTATCCGACCCTGCGCTCACTGGCCGCGCTGCTGGAACGCAACGAGCGCACTATCAAACGCGACCTGCGCGTTCTGCGCGACCAGATGGGCGCACCCGTCGTCTTTGACCGCGAGCGCGGCGGCTTTCGCTATCAGGAGCCGGGATGGGAGTTGCCGCCCGTCAAATTTAACGAAGGAGAACTGCTCGCCTTTTTCACCGCCGAACAAGCTCTGCGCGCCACGGGACACACACCCGAAGCTATCCTGCTGCGCGCTGCTCTTGCCAAACTCGCAGCTTTTCTGCCGCCTGAAATCAGCGTCAACGCGGCCACGCTCGGCGAGGCGCTGACTTTCCAGCAACTCCCGCACGTCAGCGTCGAGCCGTCCACGCTGCAAACGCTTGCCCGCGCCGCCGCCACGCATCGCACAATTTCATTTGACTACCACTCGCAGCACCGCAACGAAGACAATCATCGCCAAGCTGATGTGCTGCTGCTTCACAACTTCGCCGGCGACTGGTACGCGATCTGTTACGACCACCTGCGCCGGAAGATGCGCGACTTTCACGCCGGGCGTATCCGGAAACTGACGCTCACTTCGCAATACTTCGCGCCGCCCGCCAACTGGAACGCCGTCGATTACCAGCGTCGCGGTTTTCACATGATGCGCGGCGGGCGGCGCACCACCGTCTCCATCGTCTTCGATCCTTATCAAGCGCGCTGGATGAAGGAGCGCATCGCTTTTCACCCGGACGAGAAACGCGAAGACCTCTCCGACGGCGGGCTACGTCTCTCCTTCCCCATCGGGCGCAACGGCCTCGAAGCGGTCGCACGCTTCTGCCTCGCTTACGCCGGGCACTGCCGCGCCGAACGCCCCGCCGCCCTGCGCGAAATGATCCGCGAACGATTAACCCGCGCACTTGCCGACCACAAAGAGGGATAAAATGAGCACCGACGCACAGCAACAGCAGCACGACAGCACACCGGCATCCTCAATTGACGCCGCCACACTTCCATTCGTCACCGTCCATTTTCCCGTGCTGGAGGGGCGACAACTCCCCGCCGATCACGGCTACGCGCTCTACTCCGCCATCACCCGACACCTGCCCGCCCTGCACGGCGCATCGTGGCTGGGGCTGGAACTCCTCAGCGGCGTCCCCTGGCGCGAAGGCATCATCGTGCTCCCCACACGCGGCGCACATCTGCGCCTCCGCATCCCCGCCGACCGCTACGGCCACGTCCTCCCCCTCGCCGGATGCCGCCTCGACATCTCCGGCCACCCCCTCCGCCTCGGCATCCCCACCGCCCGCCCGCTCATGCCCGCAGCTTCCCTCTACGCGCGCCACGTCACGATCAAAAAGTTCACCGACCCCGAACCCTTCCTCGACGCCGCCCGCCGCCAACTCGACGCGCTCGGCATCACTGCCCTACTTGAATTGCCCACCGACGAGCAAGGCCGCCCACGCCGCCGCCTCATCACCATTCACGGCAAGCGCGTCGTCGGCTTCTCCCTCGCCGCCCACCATCTCAGCGACGACGATTCCTTCAAACTCCAAACTCACGGCATCGGCGGACGCCGCGCAATGGGCTGTGGGTTGTTTGTGCCAATAACAGGCAAAGGTCATTTATATCTTTCGGAAGAAAATAAAATTGAGGAGTAGGAATCTGTATCATGCGTAATAACGTGTCACCCCCCAAGAACCTATGGGCTAAGTCAGTCAAATATGACGCTAATGGCAACCTTGAGCCTAGTTGTTTGCTTGTCCAGCACACATTAGATGTCGTTGCTGCAACCAAGACTATTTTTGCAGTGATTGAAAAAGATTTGCAGAGATTTTTCAAACTTTCTGACGAACAGATGCCCATCCTCAAGGCGACCGCAATACTTGCTGCGTTTTTCCATGACATCGGTAAAGCCAATGATGGGTTTATCAGGATGCTAAAGAATAACGGAAGGCAAGAAATCAGGCATGAGCACCTATCAGCTTTGATAATGAATTTGCCTCAAGTCAGAAGTTGGTTGGAAAGTCCGAAAATTGAATATGAAATAGCACGAGTGGTTGTTGCAGGCTATCACCTGAAAACCGCCAATCGTGCAAGCAACGACCCGCGCTTTACAGGTTTCACCCAACAGCTTGCTAAACAAACTGATTTAGTAGTTGTGTACTCTGACTGTTATCAGTTCGAGCAATGGTTAGAGAAAGTCCGTCAAGAATTTGGTCTTGATGAAGTTGACTTCAAGATTCCAACAGATTGGAGCTTTGCTCACGACACAAGTAACGAAAACATAAATTCTCACTACCAAAAAATCGCGCGTGAGTTCGGTGAGTTACGCAAAAAAGTATCAGAGCAAATCGAAGATGACGATGATTCGATGATGCGTTTATGGATGGCAGTTAAAGCTCTTCTTATCGCAGCAGACGCAGCGGCATCTGGTTTAAGGAGAAGAGGGCTTCCGCTTGAAACATGGATAGAGAAAAATCTAAACGACGGTGAGACAGCTAAGGACTTATCCGATTTGATTAAAAATCGAATCCGCGAAACCGAAGAACGAAAACGTGTAAAAGACCCAACTTTCAAGTTTAGATTCCACAGATTTCAGAAGAAAGCCATAGGGCTTGGCGACAGGGCTTTGCTACTTTCTTCCTGTGGCTCAGGTAAAACTCTCGCCGCGTACTTATGGATTAGAAAACAATTAAAATCGCGCCCCAATTGGAAAGTAGCTTTTCTTTATCCTACGACTGGCACGGCAGCCCAAGGATTTAAGGACTATGCCTCACACAATAAGAACGCAACTCTAATTTCAAGTCGTGCCGAGTTTGATCTTGACGGGATGTTTGAAAATCCCGATGAGCGCGGACAGAACGACTACAGTACCGACAAGGCGCTTTATGCACTTGGTTATTGGGTCAAATCAAGCTATGTGGCAACGGTTGATACTTTCTTAGGCTTCCTCCAGAACGGTTACTCTTCGCTGTGTTTGTTGCCTGTCTTGGCGCGCAGCATTGTTGTAATTGATGAAGTTCATAGCTTCGATTCGGCAATGTTTGCAGAGTTAATTGAGTTTCTCGAAACATTTGATATTCCAGTGCTAATGATGTCTGCATCCTTACAAAAGGAGAGGCAAAGCCGACTCCGGCAGGTGTGTCCGCAGCTTGACGTTTACCCTCAAGATAATGACCTGATTGATTTGCCTGACCTACAGAAAGCGAATTCATTAGAACGCTATGACATCAAGTGGAACAATACAGACAGATGGTGGGTTTCAACTACGGATGTTTACCCTTCGCAGATACTAGAACTCGCAAAGACAAAATATGCGGAAGGGAAAAAAGTTCTCTGGGTTGTCAATACGGTAGATAGGTGTATTGCTATTGCTCAGAAGTTAGAAACTCAAGGGGCTTACTGTTACCACAGTCGTTTTAAGTACATTGATCGCGTTGAAATACATAATGCGGTTGTAGAGGCGTTTCGGCCGGACATTGAAGGTGGCGTCATCGCTGTTACTACTCAAGTTTGTGAAATGAGTCTTGACCTTGATGCCGATGTGCTTATCACTGAACTTGCTCCCGCCTCAGCATTAATTCAGCGTATGGGTAGATGTAACCGCGATCCAAAGGGGCGCGAAGGAGCGGGCGAGGTTTATATTTACCGTCCGCCAAAAAATTCACATCATCCGTACAAACCCATCTTCTATGCTTCAGGTGAAGAGTTACTTTCAAAGATTCCAAACTTAAAGGGTGTGAAACAAGAAAACCTCTCTTATGCCCTTGAAAAAGTTACATCCGTGCTCGAACCAAATAAAGCGTGTAAGTTCACTATGCCTATTTGGGAGTCAATCAGCGAGAATGATTTCCGTGACATTGACGAGGTTACAGTTTCTGCTGTACTCGAATCCGACCTCCCAACTTTTCGTGAACGGAAAGAAGCGAGAAAGACCGTTGCAGACATCATCTTGCAAGCTCCTGTAGGTTACGACGCAGAAAAAGAGGAAGGTATTTGGGCGCGTGTTGTGCGTGATGAGACAAAAGCAGACCGTTATGAGTATTGCAAGAAATACGGACTACGATTGAGGAATAAATAAAATGGCTGAAAGACCCGCTAAAAATTCTGACTCTGAGGCTGCAAATAAGCCTAAATCAGAGCGCAAGAGCGTGAAGCAAGTTGAATTAGCCAAGAGTATTCCAACATTGGAATATGATCCACTTGATCCTTCACTTAATGTCTTACATCGCGCGGGCATTGCCGGACTATTGCTGCAAATAAAAGCAACTGAGAAGCTTCTAAAAAATGCAGCCGAAGATGACAAGAAATTATTTCCGAGAGTTATTTGGGATTCCAAAACCAATGAAGAATTGGCTGAGGAAAACGGCGGAGAAATCAGAGTCAACTACATTGAAAATGGGCGCGGTATGAAAATCCATTTCGATTACAAAGCTTTCTGCTCAATTCTCAGGGAGCGTTATCTTGGCATTCCTAAATCCGACGAAGATAAAGAAGATAAGGATACAAAGGAAGTAAGGGATAAAAGCGACGAGACAAAAATAAAGAAAAAGAATGTTGACCCCTGCTTGAATTATCTGAGCGGACTTGGAGCGAGTGAGGAATCACAAATTCGCGTAAGGAGAGCTTATTCTGATTCCTTTTTTTCAATTTACCAAGAGCGTATAGGTTTCTTCCAACATACGAAGCGTGAAGAACCTAATGAGTACCTTCAAGAGAAAATCGATATACTTTGGAATGCTATTGCAAAAGACACCGGAGTTGAAATTCAAAAATCTTCGCGCCCCAATATATATGGGAACAATTTTAAGGGCGACTCACTAAAGGAAGATAGTGGAAAGGCGTTGCTGCTACATTTCTGGTCATTGGCTTCCGCTTTTTTCAAACCAGTAGGGCTAAACATTGATAAGGATAGAAAGACAAAACAGTTAATAATTGAGGATGAGTATAGGCTCGCACCAGTTATTGTTGTACCGGACGTGATTCATGTCAGAACATTCATCGGGGAAATTGAAAGTTCTTATAGCCAATCATTAAGCACCTTGATTAGTACGCCATTAGAATCGCCCCTCGCCTTCTTTCTTGCTCCAAAACTAGCCCACAGTAGCGTATTAACACCTGACATCCTTGGCGCACGCGGCGCGTGTGTATTTGCTTACAAACGTCCTCTGAAAAAAGGCAAGCCAGATTATCAAAGACAACCTGAAGTTAAAGGGGTGTTCGATGCGCCTCTGGATGATGCGATACTTCAACAATATCAAAGCCTGCGAAATCTAAGGTCGCAACCTTACAAAGCGATGCGGGTTAGAAATCTGATTGCAGGTCGAGTTTGGCATCATGGCTTTGATGCTTTGATTGAAGAGTATCCACTTGAACTCTTTGTTTCATCGCAACAGCAAAGCAGTTCTTGGATACTACATCCTAAAGCCCGTGAATTAACGCAAGATGTGGCTGCCGATTTTTACTACTTTGCAAACAAGGAGAACAAAATGAACGATGAAGAAACCAGCATTCCAGCGCTCATTGATGAGATAGTTAGTACCTACCTGAGTTGGCGCGTTTACAACAGAGGACAAAACCCACCAACTAAAGATGATGTCCAAAAAGCTTTTGGAAAGAAGAAAGATGACAGAACACAGACCGAAACAGATACTTATGACGCCTACATCAACCGAAAAGCTGACGGAATAAAGAAAGAGTTTGTTGATTTTCGCGGGGCAACTGACCAACTCAGTTTTGCGGAATTGTTTATTGCTCGATTGTTTGAAGCCGGACAAGAAACATCGTCCGAACAAAGAGAAATGCTGCGCCCGTACTACGAAGGCGACAAATGGGAGAGTGGTAGATGGCTAGTGTTGATGGCACTCTCAGCCGCTAGTGTGCCCAAGCCCGGCAAGAAGAAACCATTTACACGACCAGGCAATGACAAAGACCCTGAAGATATTTACTAAAACGGAGAGGAGAGACACCCATGACGACTGAAACAAAACTCAAAAGCATTTATGGCTGTGTGTTAACTAATGTCGCGCCTGCCTCAAATTATCGAGGTGAAACTGTAGGCACTCGAAACGTACTACAAAAGTTAGTCCTTCCAAGCAAAGAGCTACACACAATTGTCAGCGCAGAAGCAATTCGCAACCGCCTACGCGAAATGCTGCGCGATGACTTACCAAAAAACATCAATAGGTCGAGAATTATCAACTCGGAGAGCGATCAGTTGACCGTCAAGTTTAACGATCTACCGAACCGTAATAAGTTTGCGGATGATATGCTTTTCGGCTTTCTTATGATCGATCGAAGCAAAAAAGAGAAGGTGAAGACAGGAGAAACAGAAAAACAAGGCGACTCAATGTTGCGCGTCAATTATGCTCTTTCCATTGATTCGTTTCCTCATCACTTCAACAAAACGATGCATCAATCCCCAGTCGCCTCCAATGATAGTGCCTATAAAAATGCCGGAAGCTCTGTACCCATTGAACGCGAAGTTCACGTTACAGCGTTCCAATATCCATTTGGCATAAACCTTAACGACTTACGCCTTCTACCCAAGTGGGATGAAAAAGATGAAGTTGCAACGAAGGAAAAGAAAAGGTGGATAGCGTTGCTTCTTCGCGCTATCGGCGAACTTAATAATGTTGGTGGCGGGCACGCACGAACGATGTATCCTTTTGCTCCTGTCTCTATCGTGTTGCGACTAACTCATCGTCGCGCACCAGAGTTTGACCTTTATGGATTCAAAACAAATGTAGAGGAAAGCCAAAAAGAATTGATTGAATCTCTGAAAAATGGCTTGCTGCCTGCCAAGGAGTTTTACATTGGCGGAAAAATCGTGCGCGAGAATGAGGTGCTAAGAGAAACATTAGCAGCTAGAAAGAATGGAGAACATAAGAACCCTGAGAAATTAGGGAAGATTGTCAACGTTCACCCTTTCGAGACATCTGCCGAAGCAATTGATGCTGTTGTCAGAGACGCAGGATTGCTTGCTGACACAGAGATAAAAGAGCTGAACGGTGAGACACAAAACAATGAGAGGCGTTGAATATGCTTTTTGTTTATTTCAAATCTCCTTTCGGCGCGTTTCGCATCCACCAAAGTATAGAAACGCCAATTACAGCGGATTTTTTAACGCATTCCGCAGCCTATGGATTGCTGCTTGGTCTAGCAGGAATTGAACGCGAACGAAAGGATGATTTCAAAGATGCCCGCATTGCGATTGGGGTGTTGAGCGAGAAACTACCCAAGCATGAGACCGTTTATCAGCAATTACACCTGGCTACAAAAGAAGTTGAAGCTCCATTTATGAAAAATGCGCGTCCCGTAGTTCGGGAGTTCTTGATAGGTCTTGAAGGCTATATCGGACTTAACCATCATGAATTAGAGCCACTTGTGACCAAAGGAATTGACGAACCTCATAGCTTGCATTGTTGGGGAATCCCTTTCATGGGTGACAACAACTTCTTTGTTGAAAGAATACGTGTTGAAGAGCCGCAACCATGCAGATGGTTTTGCCAGTTTGAAGATAACAAATCTTCACAGGGAGAACGGTTGCACTATCTTTCTGTGTGGACTGATTACGAGGATAGTGCGAACTCAAAGGGGCTTCTCTTTGCCCTAAAAGATGGAGAGATGACGGACGGAAAGCATCAGCCTCCTGATAAAGCCTGGGTTTCGATTACAGGCAGTTAAGAATCAGTCGCGCTGTCAAACGCTCTCTCAACGAGGTGCAAGATTGCTTTAGCGGCGCAAAAGATGGTTTCAGCAATTGCGAAGATGCCTTTCGCAGTGCGCGAGGGGCTGTCCGCAGGTGCATAGATGGTTTCAGCAACGTGCGAAGCGTTCTTAGCAGGGGTGAAAGTGGTTTTAGCAGGTGCAGAGAGGCTGTCCGCAGGGTGAAGGTTGATTTTCGCGGGTGTGGAGATGGTGTTAGCAGTGTGCGGAATGGTTTTAGCGGGTGGAATTTGATTTTAGCAGGGGAAATTTCGATTTAACAGGGGGGTTGGTTGTGGGGTATTGAAAACGTGCGAGCGCGGGGTGGGGCGGGGGTGAGCGAGTGAGGGGTGGCGCTGTTGGGGGTGGGGACGGTGGTGATTTGCCGTCTCTGTGGGAATGGATGGGGAGGGCTTCTGAATTCCTCTACCGGAGGGCATCTCACATGCCCTTCTCTTTACCGAAAGGAGCGACACATCATGGATGATAGAGAGAGACGTAGATTCGAGATGTTTTCGAGGGTCAAGGCGTTTGGCGAGGCGCGCGGGGACGCATTCACGGCGGGGAGTCTGGGGAAGGAGTTGTTGGGGGCGGTCGCGGCGGTGGTCGCGGAGTTGGAGGGACATGCGGCGACGCAGGCTTCGGGTGGGAGTAGCGCGAGGCAGGGGACGGCGTCGAAGGCGGCGGCGCGGGCGGCGTTGCGCGATGACCTCGAAGCGATCAACCGGACGGCGGTGGCGTTGGGCGTCGAGACGCCTGGCGTGGGCGACAAGTTTCGGCTGCCGCGCAATGCGACGGATCAGGTGTGGCTCGCGACGGCGCGCTCGTTCGCGACGGATGCCGCGCCGTTGAAGGCGGAGTTTGTGCGCTACGAGATGCCGGCGGATTTTCTCGCAGACCTCGCGGCGGACATCGCGGATTTCGAGCGCGCGAGCGGGAGCCAGAGCGCGGGCGTCGGGAATCAGGTGGCGGCCACTGCCGCGATTGACGAGGCCATCGAGCGCGGGATGAAGGCCATCAGGCAGTTGGACTCTGTGGTGCGTAACAAGTTTCGCGGCGATGCGTCCGCACTCGCCGCGTGGCAGAGCGCCAGCCACACGCAGCGCGGCGCGCGCGCCAAACAGCCGACAACCACAACACCGACGACAGAGACGCCGAAGTAGAGCGTCGAGTTGTCGTTTGAAAAGATAAGGAAGAAGCAAAGGCATTTCACCACAGGGGCACAGAGGTACACGGAGATGATAAAAGCGCCTGAATGTTTTTCCCCTGTGCTACTCCGTGTCCTCTGTGGTTAATCTTTGGCCGCGCTCGATTGAGAATCGCAATAGTAAGAAGTCCCATGATGCCGTCAGGCGTTGTTTGCAGTTTCAAAAACAAGGCTGAAAGGAAGTGTGATGATGACGGCATTGAGAGTTCACGCGCTGCATGCGCTGGCGTATTGCGAGCGGCTGTTTTATCTCGAAGAGGTGGAGAACATGCGGGTCGCGGATGGGGCGGTGTATGCGGGGCGGCGGCTGCACGTTGAATTGGAGCGGGAGGAAGATGAAGACGAGTGGTTGACCTTTAACCTCGAAAGCGAGCGGTGGGGGTTGACGGGGCGGATTGATTGTGTGCGGCGGCGGGATGGGATGATCGTGCCGTATGAGCATAAGCGGGGCAGGTCGGCGCGTTCGCGTGATGGAGTCGCGGAGACATGGGCGAGTGATCGTTTGCAGGTGATCGCGTATGCGGCGTTGGTGGAGGAGCAGACGGGGCGCACGGTATCGGAGGGGCGCGTCAGGTATCACGCGGATAACGTGTTGGTGCGCGTAGCGATTGACGAAGGGGCGCGGGCTGATCTGGCGCGGGCGGTCGGGCGGGCGCGGGAGTTGCAGGGCACCATCGTGCGCCCGCCGGTGACGGAGAATGAAAGATTGTGCGTGAAGTGTTCGCTCGCGCCCGTCTGTCTGCCGGAAGAGGCGCGGCTGGCTAAGGGGTTGGAAGAGACTCCGGCACTGGCGCGCGTGGAGACGCAGAGGCTGAGGCTTTTTCCGGCGGATGATGATCGGGTTGTTTTGCACGTCCTGACTTCGGGGGCGCGCGTCGGGCGCAAAGGGGATCGCTTCGAGATAAAAACGCCGGACGAGTCGGCGCAGTTGCACCCGGTTCATGAGGTCGGGCAGGTGGTGCTGCATGGATTCGCGCAGATCACGACGCAGGCGCTCAGGCTGTGCGCGGAACAGGAGATCGGCGTGCATTGGTTGACGGCGGGCGGTCGTTACATAGGCGCGTGGGCTTCCGGGAGAGGGTCTGTGCAACGCCGGATCAGGCAGTATCAGGCGTTGACGGATGAGGGAGCGTGCCTGCGTCTGGCGCGACAACTGGCGGAGGCGCGGGCGCGCGGGCAGTTGGGTTTTCTCCTGCGCGCGAGCCGCGAGGCGGGACGTAACGTGGCGGAAGTGAGAGAGGCCATCGGCAGCATACGCAGGCTGCTGTCGCCGCTGTCGCGGGCGGCGAACATAGATTCTCTACGCGGTTATGAAGGCAGCGTCGGCGCGCACTATTTCAGCGCGCTGCCCTTTTTGATCGTGCCGGAAATTTCCGCAGCGATGCGGCCACAGGGACGCAATCGCAGGCCGCCGCGAGACCGCCCGAACGCGCTGCTGTCGTTCGGCTATGCGCTGTTGTTGAAGGATGTAACGAATGCGATTCTGACCGTCGGACTCGACCCCTGCTTAGGTTTCTATCACCAGCCACGCTCGCAGGCTCATCCGCTGGCGCTCGATTTGATGGAATTGTTTCGCGTGGCCGTCATCGATCTGCCCGTCATCGCTTCGATCAACCGGCGGCAGTGGGACGAGGAGACGGATTTTCAGGTGGCAGGCCAACAGGTGTGGCTCTCGGATGAGGGGCGTCGCAAGTTGATCGGCATTTACGAGCGACGCAAAGCGGATCGGTGGAAGCATCCGGTCATCGGCCACTCGCTTTCCTATTCACGGCTGATGGAGTTGGAGGTCAGACTACTGGAGAAAGAGTGGATGGGCGAGGGCGGATTGTTCGCGCGCATGAGACTCAGATAAGGCTCATCGGGCGGCATACTTTTATTCGGGTTGTAAACAGGAGAGAGACGAAGGTGGAAACAAAACAGTGGTATGTCGTCTGTTACGATGTGACCGAACCGAAGCGCTGGCGGCGCATCTATAAGATCATTCACGGTTACGGGCGAAGGCTGCAATATTCCATTTTCAGATGCCGTTTAACCGTGCGGCAGATGGAACGCCTGCGTTGGGAACTGGAAAAGATTTTAACGAGCGAAGACCGCCTATTGATTCTCAGCCTCTGCGAAGCGTGCGAACGGCGAGTCGGCGCTCACAACCGCCCTGAATCATGGCTTGATGAGGCGAAGAGTTTTGAAATAGCCTGAAGCGCCCTCAACAAGTTGCTCCGCCCGGCGGCGGGGCTTTTTCAGGAATTTTAACCATCCGCAAGCACCCGCGCTTGTTTACACGCCGGAAGGAAGTTTGATGCAAGAAGCTAAAGCAGTTAAAAGACTTAGCACGAAGTCTCCTGATGGAAGATACTTGCGAGCAGAAATCAGACTGATTTTGCACAACTTTTCCTCCAATTTTATTGTTTTTGCACCTCGAAATTTCTCAAACAGCAGCCAAGTTAGTACGATGCCTGAAAAGGCTCTTGTAAATGGGAGCAGCACACACGTTGCCACCCACGCGGTGAAGATTCCAATGATGCCGAAAGGCGTTGAGCACAACAGTCGGCGGATGGCTTTATCCGCCCATCGCTCGTGAAGATTCCAATGATGCCGAAAGGCGTTGAGCACTGGATGTCGTTGGCCGACAACGGCCCGCTCTTGCCTTGTGAAGATTCCAATGATGCCGAAAGGCGTTGAGCACCGGGAAGCGGGGATCGAAGTGGCCGCCCTGCCGCGTGAAGATTCCAATGATGCCGAAAGGCGTTGAGCACACGGGAGCGCCCGCGGTGCCCAACGAGACCGTTGATTAGTGAAGATTCCAATGGTGCCGAAGGGCGTTGAGCACCGGCGAAGGGTGACGATGAATGACACGCCGGTAAAGGTGAAGATTCCAATGATGCCGAAAGGCGTTGAGCACATGGGCGCGCGCGGCATCAGGCCGCCGAGACCCGCGTGAAGATTCCAATGATGCCGAAAGGCGTTGAGCACGAGTTCGGCAAATCGCGGGCGGAGATGCTCGAGCGGTGAAGATTCCAATGATGCCGAAAGGCGTTGAGCACGAGGTGTTGCGCCGGATGCCATCCAGCACGTCCTTGAAAGTGAAGATTCCAATGATGCCGAAAGGCGTTGAGCACTACAAGCTCTCGAACAAAGCGCGCATCCGCCAGCAATCGTGAAGATTCCAATGATGCCGAAAGGCGTTGAGCACAAAGTCGTTCCGTCGATGTCGAATCCTCTCCCGACAATGGCCGACGGGTGAAGATTCCAATGATGCCGAAAGGCGTTGAGCACCGGAGGAAAGAGACGACGTAACGCGCCAGATAACAAATGTGAAGATTCCAATGATGCCGAAAGGCGTTGAGCACTCGGCAGCGACGTAGTACGTTCCGGTGTTCGTGCCGGTGAAGATTCCAATGATGCCGAAAGGCGTTGAGCACACCAGCGAAGCGCGATCTGCCCCGGCCCGGTGGCCTGAGTGAAGATTCCAATGAGGCCGAAAGGCGTTGAGCACCGACAGGGCTCGACGCCTTCGGTCGCGTTATGCGTGAAGGTGAAGATTCC